>NZ_JAOQJG010000007.1:0-8934 GCF_025567365.1 Anaerostipes amylophilus
GCATACTTTCGGCAGGGATCTTAAATGGAATCCTCATATCCATTGTCTCATCTCTGAAGGCGGTTACAGTGATGATGCTTCCTTTCTTTTATCCTTTTATTACTGGAAAAAAGAATTGTTTCTTCCGCAGAAAAATGTTGGACTTATGAAATTTGTCGGGTTTGTGGAATTTGTGAATAATTGTACTTAATGAATTAGAAGCAGCTTTGTGAATTTACCATACAAAACTGCTTCCAAGCTATTTCGTTATCTTATTTAATCAAATATCCATATTTTCTAATCTGTATTCTCATCAATTCTTCCACTCGATTACTTACTTCTGCCGGATAAAATTTTCTTATTTGATCCAGTTCTTTTTTAATATCTTTTATATTAAATTCAAATTGCAATTGTACGCCATATAATTTTTCTGCTTCATCTACTTGTATGTCGATCTTCATTTAAGAAGAATGCATCTATTTCTAACATTGCAGTAAAATATCTACCAAAATCTTTAATTCCCGTAATCTTCTGAATTTCATCTACTAAAAATTGTATACGTTCTGATGTTTCTATGAATTCTGCAAGTTTTACGGATAAACTATCTCCCGTATACTGACGATAAAGCTTTTCTAATGGTATTATTTTGAAGAAGTGCAGAAATCAATACTTCTGATAAGCTTTCATATCCCATGTAATCTGCCTTATACCATATATCATTCATCCTCCACTTACGTTGATCGCCTTTGGATGTATGGTCCGCTGTCTCGAGTGGTGTATATGCATCAAGATTTATATTTTTCATACATTTAACCCTCCTTTTTCAGAATCATAATCCACTGGTGGTCACCTTCCATTCGTCCTTTTGTTTTCTCTATGATCAATAAAGGATCATAAAATGGTACTCCCATATCTCTTAATATATCTTTCGCATGATCTCTTGTCCTTGGGAAACAGCGATCCTCTAAAAAAATTTCAAAATCCTTCCAATCGGGTCTCTCTACAACACCAAATGCACGAAGTGGTATCTGTTTTGTATAATTCTGAATCCAGATTTTTTCATGTTTGAAATCAATATCAATTGTAGTGCATAAATTATCTCGGTTCATATAATTCATTCTCATTTTAACATCTGGATCATTGCTAAACCGATGTGCCTTCTTAATCTGTGTATAAATAGTCTGTCTTGAAACCTGATATTCTTCTGCTATATGTGTTATCTTTGTTCCTTTTTCTTTTAGTGCCATGATCTTTGTAATTTGTTCTATTGTGAATGAGTTTTTTCTGCCTGTCTTGCTCATGGCCTTCGCTTTATAAACATCTATAGATTTTGCAATTTTTTTTAATTCTTCTATATCATTTGTTCCAAAAATCTCAAATATTTCTTGTCTATAATCCTTATCCATACGATCACCTCTTATTCTGGAGTATAGCATGCAAGAAAAAAGTGTCAAGAAATCACTTCTTGACACTTTTGTAGTATATATCACTACTGTATAGACATCTCCATATATTTCTTTTATTTTAATCAAAAAATGTTGGAATCCTGCAGAAATTTTTCTTAACTCTTTGTATAATATAAAGCACCTGTCTTTTTAATTCTATTGTAGCGGATTTTTACGCAATAATACAGTATTTTCCTTAATCTATATTCTATGTTTCTCTGTCTTATCAATCTGAATGATCTTTCCATCCTGAACAATGATCGTAATATTGCCATATTTCATATTTTGTAATAACTCTTCGATTTTTTCTTGCCATTGGTGTTGTTCTTGTGATTTTTTGTATTATGTTCCATATGCCCGTCTTATTTCCTATGTCACTACGTTATGATACTTTCTTATCACGTAAAAAGGCGGCCGGAAATTTACCGGCCGTCTTTCCATATATAAATTATATGATTAAGAGAAAAGGTTGTTTACTTTAACTTTTGGTTAATTTTCATTGATATTATTTTGATTACATTGCTTCGTAAATTGCTACGACATCATCTAAGATCTTTTCATCTGTGATTCCAGATACTTCTTTTAATGCAGCTTTTGCTCCATTTGCTTTGATCTTATCCTGTAATTCTACGCTCTGTGGATCTTCTGCATTGTCATATTTTAATGCTGCTGCCATTCCTGCTAACAACGCATCAACTGGAAGATCATATTCTAATGCTGTCATGGTTGGTTTTGTTAAACGGTCTGTTGCACTTAATTTTCTTAATGGTTCTCTTCCTACACGAGCTGTATCATCTACAAGGTATGGGTTTTTGAAACGATTTAAGATCTTGTCGATATATTTAAAGTGAGCATCTTTGTCAAATCCATATTTGTTGACTAATGCCATACCACTCTGCTGCATTGCTTTTTTCACTGTCTTAAAGATTTCATCGTCTGCGATACTTTCATCGATCGTCTTGTATCCTTTGTAGTTTCCAAGATATGCTGTGATGCAGTGTCCTGTATTTAATGTAAATAATTTTCTTTCAATGTATGCCATTAAGTTATCTGCAAGGTTCATTCCATTGATCTGAGGAACCGCTCCCTTAAAGGATGCTTCTTCTACATTCCACTCATAGTAGTTTTCTACGACTACGTCGATTGGATTATCTAAACGTACTGGAGGTACGATTCTATCTACGGAGCAGTCTGGGAATCCAACATATTTGTCTGCGTATGCTTTTTCTTCGTCATTTAAGTTCCCATAAACAGCTTCTTTTAACTGAGAACTTGCTTTGATTGCGTTTTCACAAGCGATGATATTTAAGTACTTTTCAGAACCATTTTCTTTTCTTGCTTTGATTCCTTCTGCAATAGATGGAGCAATAATTGGAAGAATTCTTACTCCAACAGCTGTTGTAATGATTTCAGCTTCTTTGATCTCATCGATCAGTTCAGGTTTTGTTGAATTTACTGCACTGATGTCTGTGATCACGATTTCTTTACTTTCTACATCTTTTACATAAATTGTATATTTTTTGTCTTCATTGATCTTATCAACGATTTCCTGGTTTACATCTGCAAATACAACATGATATCCTGCTTCACTTAATAGTCCACCGATAAATCCACGTCCAATATTTCCTGCTCCAAACTGAATTGCTTTCTTCATTTTCTTCACTCCTAAAATTAAAATCTATAAGTATATATTTTAGGTATTTAATAAGCGAGAATGATTCCCCGCTTATTAAATTGACCTTGTCTGCTTAAATCTTATTTAAACATTTCCATGATTTCGTCAACGTTTTCTGTTGTTTTTAACTGTTCCAGTCTTTCTGGATCTTCGATGATCTCTGAAATCTTAGCTAATAATCCAAGATGTTCATCACCGATTCCAGCGATACCGAATACTAACTGTGCTTTTTCACCATCAAAGTCTACACCTTCTGGATACTGAAGCATTACGATACCAGTTTTCTGTACATTTTTCTTAGCGTCACCTGTTCCATGAGGAATTGCTACACCTAATCCCATGTATGTTGTCACTGTCTGCTCACGTTTTACCATGGCATCGATATAACCTTCTTCAACGTATCCAAGTTCATTTAACAGTTTTCCTGCTGCTTTGATCGCTTCAAATTTGTCGACTGGTTTTAATCCTGTTTTGATTCCTTCTTCTACAAGGATTTTTGAATTTCCTGTAGCAACTGGTGTTTCTGCCTTTTCTTCAACAGCTGCTGCTGTCTGAACGGCTGGATCTACTTTTGCTGTCATCTGTTCATATAATCCGTCTAAGTTTGGATCCTGTAAGAAGTTATTGATAATTACTAACTGTGCCTGTGGTGCAGATTTTCTAGCTCTGTCTGCTAAAACTGCCTGAACAACTGCGATATCACAATCTGCTGGAATATTATCTACAGATGTATTGATAACTGTAAGATCTGGTCTCTGTGCTTTCACACGGTTTCTGAATTTCGTAGCTCCCATTGCGGAAGATCCCATTCCTGCGTCACATGCAAATACGATCTTCTTAACTTTATCTGCGTCTTTCTTCTCTCCTGGGTCAACTGTGATTCCTTTAGATTCTGCTTTCTTTGCTGCCATATCGTCCTGTGCATCTTCAAGACTCTTACCATCTGACATACGAATGATAGGTGATGCGATCAAGAATGATACTACAGTTGCGATCAGTACACCTAAGATCGTTAATGGAATCTGGCTCTTTGGTGACATTGATAAATAAGCGATGATTGATCCTGGTGAAGATGGTCCAATAAGTCCGCATTTTGTAAATGTGAAGAATGTGATCGCACAAATGTTACCAACGATCGGAGCGATGATCACGATTGGGTTCATCAGGATATATGGGAAGTAAATCTCATGAATACCACCGAAGAAATGAATGATGATCGCACCTGGTGCAGATGATTTTGTTACTTTGTCTTTAGAGAATATTGCATATGCTAATAATACTCCAAGTCCTGGTCCTGGGTTTGCCTCTAACATATACATGATAGATTTACCAGCTTCTTTTGCCTGTTCAATACCAATTGGTGTAAAGATACCATGGTTGATCGCGTTATTTAAGAATAATACTTTGGCAGGTTCGATAAAGATTGCTGCTAAAGGTATTAATTTTGCTTTTACAAGTACGTTAACTCCTGCTGTTAACACTGCTAATACGGTTGACATAAATGGTCCAATGATAAAGTATCCAATGATCGCTACGATCATTCCTAAAATACCAACAGAGAAGTTATTGATCAACATCTCAAATCCGGCTGGCATATGTCCGTCCATTGCTTTATCAAATTTCTTGATGACCCATCCTGCAAATGGTCCCATTACCATGGCTCCCATTAACATTGGCTGTCCATCAAATCCACCAACTCCGGCGATACAACCCATGACTGCGATTGCACCCATAACTCCTCCACGGTCTCCACCGACCTGTTTACCACCTGTGTAGGCGATTAGCATTGGTAATAAGAATGTTAACATGTATGGCTGAATTGATGCTAACTTCGCATTTGGAATCCATCCATCTGCGATAAATAATGCTGTAATGAATCCCCATGCAATGAATGCTCCGATATTAGGCATTACCATTGCACTTAAAAATTTACCGAATTTTTGTAATCCATTTTTCATTTACAATATCCTCCTTTTGTTTTTATCTTCTCTTCATTTTATTTTCGTAATAGTTGCCAAGGCTTATTTCAAGTTCTGCCTCGACTGCATTTCTGTTTTTCTCGAATAAATAGGTGATGATCTGGTCTTTCTCGGCTAATGCCCCGCTTATTTCACTCATAACTTCACGGTAGGCCTTACTTACATCTCCCTGTGGAACAAGCATCAGGATCGCTCCCTTGATCGGCTGTCCATTTTCGATGATCTCATCTTTTAAATAAACAAATCCGAATCTGCAATGTCTGACACCTTTCGTTTCACAATGTAAAAATAATACATTCATACTCGGAATAAATGTGCTTGCGATATTCTCGCGTTTGTTTAATGCAAAGGTGATCTCTGCTGCCATCGAATCATTTCTTGCAAATAATCCTCCGGTGTAATCGATCAATTGTTCCTTGTTCTTAATGTTTTCACCTGTTGATATTTTAATATTGTCTAAAACCTGTAAGATCTCCTGTCCAAGAAGTGTCATATACTCGATGTCTTCTCTTCCGACTCTTTTTACTGGCTTTACAGCCTTTGCCGGATTCAGTTTTTTCTTCTTGTCAACATTTTTGATCATGGCACTGATCATTTTCTTATCTGTCTCTGTTAAAATGGAGTTCACATAGACATTTGGAAATGTCAGATTTAATTTTGCTGTGGAAATGATAAAATCAATTCCTTCTTTAATAAGTTCTTCTTCCTTGATATCCGCTGTGGAAATGATCTTTTGTACCATCAGCTGCGGAAATTCTTTTTTCAGATGAACTGCTAACATATGTGATGTTCCCATTCCATGTGGGCAGGCAACATAGACTGATAATTTTTCTTCTTCGTCTTTTTGCTGCTCGATCGCTACGCAGAAATATAAAGCAATAAATCCTAACTCTCCTTCTGGGAGTTTTTCAATATGTAGTTCTTCTTTTAAGAAATCACACGCTTTGATCGTTGCTTTATAGATTTTGGAATATTTTTCTTCCAACATATCGATGTACTGGTTTTCTGTAAATACACCTTGTTTCATTCGATTGATCGCTGGCTTCATATGATTACACAAACCATCGATCAATACTGTATTTTCAAAAAATTCCATTTCCAAAAGTTTTTCCATCTCCACAATGATCCTCATGACCAGCTGTCTGACTTTAAAACTTTCTTCATCGATCTTGTTTTCACTGTTATTCTTCCATATCTTTGCTGCTAACAACTGCATCGCTATGTTATATACTTCACCTTTGGAAACTTGATGTCCTACAAAGTTGCTTAGCTTGGTACCAATCCAGTTTGCTATCTGGCATTCTGGCAAATGAATGATTGCTGTCAGATCTTTTTCTTCTTTGATCTCATGTCCAAATCTTACTCTGTTTTGTGTTACCAGAAGATATAATCTCAAATGTCTGATAGAATGATCTGTATACTGGATATCCAGAACTTCCTGCATTCTCTCAAGAATATCTCTGGTGTTGCTTAACATCTGTGGTGTAAGATCTGGAAACATTCGTTCTTTGATCTTCTTTTCTTCCTCAAACAAAACTTGTAAGGAACGTCCTCTCAGCCTCTTTCTTAATACCATTGTCACTGCCTGACGGTAATCTTCTTCTTTTCCTTCCCAGTAAATTCCCATCCCTGGTCTGCGGTAAAGAACCAGATTATAGTGATCAAGCCACTTTTCAATCTCTTCCAGGTCGTTGCTTAATGTTGCATCCGAAATATGAAAAAGGGATGTAAAGTAAAAATATTTGAGTGGTTCGTTGATCGTTAGCAGATCAAGTAATATGATCGTCTGCCGATCCGCTTTACTATATACTGGTTTGTTCTCATCCATATCAACAAGTTCCTTGATGAATCTTCTTGTTTCTGAATCTTCATCCACATACAACCCGATTCTTGGTTTCTTGACCAGTTTAAAGTCGTTTTCCTCAAACCATTCGTTGATGTGTGGCATTTCTCTTAATACGGTTCTTGAACTTAATTTCAGTTTTTCTGATATTGCCTGTATTGTAATTGGATTGTCAACATTGAAGGTTGCTAACATCTCAATGATAAGTTTCTGTCTTTTTGTTAATCCGGATTTCTTTGACATTCTGTATCATCCCCCTTCACGTATTATTATATATACAATGGGTGGTTTTGACAAGGAATTGATGTGGTAGTTTTGTCGTGAAACAATAGTGACATCTTGTTGTCAGTATTTATAATTTGTCACTAATGATTAATGTCAAATTCTGATTTGTAATAGTGTTTCATGTATGAGATAGAAATAAGATAAGAACAAATATTTATAATATATCCGTGGCAACACGCAGATTTTAAGAGCATTTTTTACAAATCGCTGATCCGCGCCTGTTCCTTTGAAAACTCCCTCGCTACGAGCCAAAATGCCCGCAGCTACGGTCAGACATTCAACCACAGGGCACTGCGAATTTGTAAAAAACGCACTTAAAATCTGCTAATCGTTGCCACGGATATATTATAAATATTTGTTCTTATCTTATTTCTATCTCATACAACGGAACGCTATTCAAAGCACTACACAGTGTGTATGTTAAATGATATTTGCTGATAAGTTTTGTATTCGTTAACAGAAGTTAAAAAGATCAAATAACACCGATTGAACTAAATCGCTGTGCGATGGCCTGCCAAGGCTGTGGCGCAGTTTTTCTTTTAATTAAAAAAGGCAGTAGATAATTGATCCAAAAAGTAGTATTGTTAAATCACCACAAAATCACTTATCACTGCCATGTAGAGAATAACATTAAAACATCTTAATAACAAAAGATTTTCTTTCTTACGAGGACCTCCATGAAACTGGTAGCTTCTTTTTTATGTCATTATCATCATGGAGGTTTTTTATGTACGAAAAATATTACGATAAACTTAGAGAGGAATGTCTCATACGCAACAGCCATCCGGAATAAAGCGATCATTGCTCTTCTTTATTCATCTGGACTTCGTGTTGGTGAACTGTAAGACTGCGTCCGGAAGATATCTATATGAGCACAATGCAGGTCTATGTCAGAAAAAGCAAAAATCACTGTGATCGGTGGACACTCCTTTCAGAACGTGCTCTGGAATTATTGAAAGAATACTGGAAAAGTTATCCGGTAAAAAGGGACCATCTGTTTGTTTCTTTGGATGTTCCTCATGATTCATTAAAAATAAGAGGTGTTGAGATCATGCTCCGTGCAGTCGGAAGAAATGCCGGAATCAGAGTTCATCCTCATATGCTTCGCCATTCATTTGCAAGTCACATGATCGAACAGGGTGTCCCTATCCACTTTGTCCAGTCAATGCTCGGTCATAGATCTTTAAGCTCAACACAGATATACATCCACGTATCCAGCAAAGCCGTCATGGGGATGCGCAGTCCTCTGGATCGTCCGAATCAGAAAAAAGATGCCATCCGACCAGTACAAAAGGATGGTGGTCTGCATGGATAAAAAGATCACTGTTCAGGATGTATTTCAACAGTTCCTTCCCAAATACAGTGAAGTACACCGTTTTTCTTCACAGCAGCAACTGACCGCATTAGGTATCTCTAAATGCAGAACGATCGAAATGAGTGCAAATCTGAGTGAATGTGAAGACTGCCACAGAAAATATATCCATTATAATTCATGTAAGAACCGCCACTGTCCTATGTGCCAGGGAATGGAAGTTGATGAGTGGATCGACAAACAACAGGAAAATGTGCTGGATGTTCCTTATTTTCATACAGTGTTCACAGTGCCGAAAGAACTGTATCCTTTGATGTACTGCAACCAGAAACTTCTTTATGATACACTCTACCATGTCGCACATCAGACAATGATGGAACTTTCTGCCGATCCAAAATACCTTGGTGCAAAGATCG
>NZ_JAOQJG010000007.1:9236-182558 GCF_025567365.1 Anaerostipes amylophilus
CCAGAGGATCCTTAGAATGACAGATCAGACAGTTACTTACCTTGTAAAAGATTACAGGAATGGTGGAAGATATATCCCACATACAATCAAGGGAATAGACTTTCTGCGGATGTTTTTGATGCATGTGCTTTCCAAAGGGTTTGTAAGGATCCGTCACTATGGACTTCTTTCCTGCCGCAACAAGAAAGAAAAGATGAAACCGATTGTTCATGTATCAATTTGACGAGATGTTTAAGATACCTTCAAACTTCATATCTTCTGTCTTAGAAACCCCCAGTTTACAGCCAGTAACATTCTCCATACACATTCGGTAATGGTTTCGATTACGTAAATTATTTGAATATTATAATTTCCGTCATCAAACCAGCAAATTGGAATTGAACGACAAACAGACACAGTATTTTTCATACTATGCCTGTCTGCCATTTTATTATAGAAATATTATGAGTAAGCAAATTTTAATAAATACTATCTCTAAACACAATCTTACGATATGCTTCAAATCGTAACCAGCGGTTAAAGAATTCGCTTCCTGGTTTGTATCCTTGTTCTTTTAATTCTGCAAATAACTTATCTGCTTTTTCTTTGGAATCTACAAGTATTTCAAATCCACGTCCGTTGATTAATGGTAATCCTTTGTATTCGTATTCTTTGATTGGCTGGATTGCTGCTACCTTGCGGTCTCTGATCTGTACGGCTACTTTGTCTCTGAATACGATGACATCGAAGTAGTCTGGATAGTGATAGCTTTCTCCTTCGACTGGAATTTCATCTCCGATCGTGTAGGATTTTCCGGATGGTTTGATCTTTGTGACTGTCATACTTTCCATATTGTAGTAGAATTCTTCAAAGATGTCTCCATTTGCTTTTAATTTTCCGTGTGCGAAGACGCATTTTAAGTCTGTTTCTTCGTCAACTTCAGAGTTTTTGATAACTCCGCATGCGGATGTCATATTTGTGATGCGGTCGATTAAGATTAATTCTCCTAATGTCTTATGATCATCAAATTCGTCTAATACGATCTCTTCCTGCAAAATGACATCACATACTGCGATCTCGTTCTTTCTTAAGTTATTTGCTGGAATGTATTCTCCTGTGTTAACGTCGATCTTATACTGAATATTTGTCACAATTCCCGGAATTTCTTTTGTTCCGATTTTTACGAAATATTCTTTTCCTGGTAATAATTCTCCGTCATCCATCCAAAGAACTGTCGCTGTAAATGATTTGCTGACTGGAAGTTCTGTTTTATTTGCCAGAACACATCCTCTGGATACATCCACTTCACGGTCTAACTGAATCGTTACTGGACGGCCTTTTTCAGCTGTCTGTGCATCTTTATCTCCAATTAATAAACTCTTAACCTTTGCGTGTTCTTTACTTGGTAATGTCACGATCTCATCTCCAACAGAAATCTGTCCAGATTCAATCTGTCCCTGGAATCCACGGAATGTGTGGTTTGGACGGCATACTCGCTGAACTGGCATGTAGAATCCTTCTTCTTCGGATTTCTCGCGAACATCAACAGTCTCTAAGTATTCAAGTAATGGTTCTCCTGTATACCATGGGATATTGTCTGATTTTGTTGTGACGTTATCCCCTTCTGTTGCGGATACTGGGATGATCTTTACATTTGCAAGAGATAATTCTTCCTGTAATTCTTTGATCTGTTCTTCGATCTTTCTGAATGTTTCCTGATCGTATTTTACAAGGTCCATCTTGTTGACTGCAAATACGAAATGTCTGATTCCCATTAACGCACAGATTCTTGCATGACGTCTTGTCTGTACTAACACTCCCTGAGATGCATCAATTAAGATAACTGCTAAGTCTGCGAAAGATGCTCCTACGGCCATGTTTCTTGTATATTCTTCATGTCCTGGTGTATCTGCTACGATAAAACTTCTTTTTTCTGTTGTAAAGTAACGATAAGCAACGTCGATCGTAATTCCCTGTTCTCTCTCTGCCATTAATCCGTCAAGTAATAAGGAATAGTCAATCTTACCGCCACGGCTTCCGACTTTACTGTCTAACTCTAATGCTTCTTCCTGGTCTGTATATAATAATTTGGAATCATATAAAATATGTCCGATCAATGTGGATTTTCCATCATCTACACTACCGCAAGTAATAAATTTTAATAATCCGATCATCTTAGAAATACCCCTCTCTCTTTCTTCTTTCCATGCTTCCTGCTGCTTCGTTGTCAATAACTCTGGTTGTTCTTTCTGAAGAAACCGCACTTAATGTCTCATCAATGATCTCATCAAGTGTTGAGGCTTTTGACTCCACTCCTCCAGTTAATGGATAACATCCAAGGGTTCTAAATCTTACACTCTTATGTTCAATCTTCTCACCTGGTCTTAATTTTAATCTGTTATCATCGACCATGATGATATTTCCGTCTCTCTCGATGACTGGACGTTCTTTTGCAAAATATAATGGAACAATATCAATTTTTTCGCGTTTGATATATTTCCAGATATCTGTCTCTGTCCAGTTAGAAATAGGGAATACTCGAATGCTTTCTCCTTTTTTGATCTTAGAATTATACAATTTCCACATTTCCGGTCTCTGATTCTTAGGATCCCATGCCTGATTTTCATTTCTGAAAGAGAAGATTCTTTCTTTTGCACGAGATTTTTCTTCATCACGGCGACCACCACCAAAGGCCGCGGTAAATCCATATTTTGTTAACGCCTGTTTTAAGGCCTGAGTTTTCATGATATCTGTGTATGCAGCTCCACTATCAAATGGATTGACTCCCTGTTTCACTCCGTCTTCATTAATGTATTCTATCATGTCTAATCCGTATTTCTTTGCTGTATCATCACGGAATTTGATCATTTCTTTAAATTTCCATGTTGTGTTTACATGTAAAAATGGAAATGGTGGTTTCTCCGGATAGAATGCTTTTAATGCTAAATGTAACATAACAGAGCTGTCTTTTCCGATAGAATATAACATTACCGGTTTTTCACAAGAAGCAGCTACTTCTCGGATAATGTAGATTGCCTCTGCCTCCAGCTGGTCAAGATGTGATAATTCGCTCATTTTGATGTCCTCCAATCTAATACTTATTTGAATCTTTCTTGTTGATCTCTATGGTTTGTTCTTCTCCAGTATATTTTTTAATCTTCCAGAGAATGGTATCTTTACTTTCATTGACTGTCATTTCACTTCCCATGCCTCCGATATCGGCTCCAAGGAAAAATGCGATGGCTCCTGTCTTACATTCTTTTAAGCAGGATGTGCATCCCCAGCAGTCTTTTGGATATTTGATATATGCCTTTCCAGTTTCATCGGTTTTTATAAGACTTCCAGGACAGACATCTAAGCATCGCTTGCATCCAACGCATTTATTTTTATTAATTCTGATGCTCATATTGTTTATCCTCCTTTACAAGTTCACGTAAAATTACTTGAATCTTACCATCCACTTTCTTTGTATTGACATATTTTTTCCAGTCATCACTCTTTTGTGGATAGTCAAGATTCTCTGCAAAAGAATGCCATCTTGTCTCTTTTCTTGCCTTTAGATGTTCGATCAGAGTCAGGCAGATTGTTAATCGTTCTTTTAGCTCGTAGTAGAACATCAGCTCATGGTAATCTTTGGCACTTAACTGTCCGGATAATGTGATCAGGTTATTGATCTTTTCTTTTGCAAGGTTTAAGCAGTTTTCATTAAACTGATAATGACTTGAGATTCCACCTGCATAGGCATCCATGACTTTCTGCATGGCTTCTTCCATCTGCTCGATCGTAAAAATGCTGTCTTTGTCTGATAAAATGTGATTATATTCTTTTACTTTATCATCTAATAACTGTTCTTCTTTGGCATCTGTTGTATCAAATGTCTGGGTTTTTAATTTCTCTACGATATCCATTGCCGCGATCTCACCTTCTACCAAAGCTCCTGTCACATATTTCTGTGGACATCCTCCAGCAACATCTCCTGCTGCATACAGCCCATAGATCGTTGTTTCTCTCTTTGTATTGACCCAATAGCCGCTGGCAGTGTGTCCACCGACGATATATGGTTCAGTTCCTTCGATTTCCACATTTTGTTCGCTTGGATCTTTGCCTTGCTCAATCCATTTGAGAGTCTGGCTTGGTGCCATATTTAAATATGCTTTTTTAAGATCGGTATCTTTTTCTTTATCAATTCCTTCTGTTCTTAGATAACAAGGACCTCTTCCTTCTAAGTTCTCCTGTGTTGTTCCATAAACACGCTGGAATGTCGTGATTCCGTATTTATCTTCGTAAATCTCACCTTTGAAATTTACCTGTTTTGCCCCGACTCCCTGAGCGATCGTTCCGGTTGGTGCGATCGTGTCTTTACATCTTAATGCAATAAAACGCATCTCAAAAGTTGTCATCTCTGCTCCGGCATCAATTCCCATCGCATATCCGGCTCCTGTATTAAATGGTGGATACCACATCTTATGTCTTGAGAATCCCGGATTGTTTGGCTTATAAAGTCCTGCTGCCCCGCCAGTTGCACAAAGGACTTTCTTCGCACGGATCTCGTAAGCTGCTCCATTTTCCATATGGAAACCGAAGGCTCCTTTGATCGTATTATCTTCCACGATATAATCGGTGATATTTAAATGATTGATCACTTCGACATCATTTAACTGATTTACTGCATCTGCTAAAATCGGTTTGATATTTTCTCCATTGATCTTAATGTTTCGGTTACCTCTGGCGACATATTCTCCATTTTCGTCTTTTAAGATGACCAGTCCTAGCTGTTCCATCTTTTTTGTCACTTCATTTAAGCGCTCTGACATCGTAAGAAGCAAGTCACCTCGCACGATCTCATCGGCATCTTTTCTTGCATAATCAACGTAATCCTGAGGTTTTCTTCCTTTTACGATATAAGCATTGATTGCGTTAACTCCGGCTGCTAAGCATCCGCTTCGTTTAATATTGGCTTTCTCGGCGATGACGATCTTTGCATCACTTTTTTCTCTGATGGTAAGTGCCGCATAACATCCAGCCGTTCCGCCGCCGATGATCAACACGTCGGTATGTATGATCTGTTGTTTTGTAATTTCCATGATCGTTCCTTTCTCAAATATTGATTAAATATAGAAGACATCGCCTTCCTGCATTTCTTTATTCTCTAATAAATAAGTTTCTTTATCGTCAAATACATATAATCGATAGATCAAAACATCAACTTCTTCTCCAACTTCTACTCTGTCTTTTTCCAGAGAGCGTTCTGCTGTGACTTTGATTCCGTTGATATTAATGATCACATCCAATCGGCTTCCACTAAAGATTACATCTTCGACGATTCCTTTTTCTGCCGCACTCATGTATCGTTTTAACTCACCTTTTTTCGCTAATTCAAGGAATTCCGGTCTGACGATCGCTTTTTGAGCATTTTCTATTTTTTCAAATCCTTTTAGGGATTCATAATTTTCTACAATGGATGATCTTCCAACAAACTGGGCTACAAATGGTGTTTTTGGTGATTTATAAATCTCTAACGGACTTCCCATCTGTTCGATCTTTCCATGATTTGTAATTAAGATCTCATCGGCTACTTCTACCGCTTCATCCTGATCATGAGTCACGAAAATGCTTGTAATCCCAAGTTTTGATACCATTTCTTTTAACCAGAGACGAAGTTCAGATCTTACTTTCGCATCAATCGCTGCAAATGGTTCATCAAGCAATAATACCTGTGGATTTGGTGCCAATGCTCTTGCAAATGCAACTCTTTGTCGCTGTCCACCAGATAACTGGTTTGGATAACGATTTTCAAGTCCGGATAATCCCGTAAGTTCTAATAGTTCAAACACTCTCTCTTTGATCTGTTTCTTTGGCATTTTTGCAATTTCTAATCCAAAAGCGATATTATCAAAGACTGTCATATAACGGAATAATGCATAACTTTGGAAGACAAATCCAATGCCTCGTTTGGCTGCCGGAATATCGTTCACACGCTTTCCATCAATAAAGATATCTCCTGCATTTGGATTTTCAAGTCCTGCGATCATTCGAAGCAATGTTGTCTTTCCACTTCCACTTGGTCCAAGCAATGCTGCAAGTTTTCCTTTTTCAATCCCAAAACTTACATTGTCTGACGCCCGGAAGTTTCCGTATTGTTTATAGATATTTCTCATTTCTACATACATTTTATCTTCCGTCCTTTCCCTGTTGTTTATCCTGTGAGCGATACCATGCGATATTTCTTAAGATCAGTACAATGACTGCGATTAATACTAAGACAGATGATACTGCAAATGCTGCTGTGATCGATGACGATGTTCCTGACATGTATAAAGCATCGATTTCCAATGGTAAGGTAAATGTCTCACCTCGTGTTTTGGAAAGTGCATTGACTGCACCAAATTCTCCTAATGCTCTGGCACTACATAAGATGATTCCATAGATCAGTCCCCATTTCATCTGAGGAAGCGTAATTTTTCGAAAGATTGTAAATCCACTGGCTCCCATTAGTGCTGCTGCCTCTTCTTCATCTTTTCCCTGTGAATTTAAGATCGGTATGATCTCTCTTGACACAAATGGAAAAGTAACAAAGATCGTTGCTAAGATAACTCCTGGAATCGCAAATGCAATTCGGATGTTTGTTCCAAAGAAAGAATTGACCGCACGGATCGCTGGATATGTCCATCCGAGTCTTCCAAATGTCATTAAGAATGCAAGTCCTACGATGACTGGTGAAATGGAAAACGGAATATCGATCAACGTTGCTAACACCTGTTTTCCTTTGAAACTGAATTTTGTTAATAAAAATGCTGCCATGATTCCAAAAAATGTATTGACTATAACTGCAATTAATGTTGCTAAAATCGTTACAAATAGAGCACTTTTTACATAATCTGTTGAAATCGCATCGACATAAAATTTAAATCCTTCATTTAGCGAATTTGTAATAACAGAAAATAATGGTAAAACTAACATGACGATCATAAATAAAACACTGACCGTAATCAGGATGATCTTTGTTCGTTGTTTTCTTTTTTCAAACTTCTGCTGTTCATTCATGATCTTCCTCCTTACTGTGCGTTCACTCTTCTTGCCTGTCTTACCTGTATGATATTGATCACAAATAACATCACAAAGGAAATGATCAACATGATAAGAGCAATTGCAGTTGCACTTTTATAATCGATATAGTTTAATTTCTGCATGATCACATAAGAAATCATCTGTGTATGTTCTTTGGCACTGTTTCCTGAGATATAGATCACACTTCCGTATTCTCCAATTCCTCTTGCAAATGCCAGTCCAAATCCTGTCAATAATGCTGGCCTTAATTCTGGTAAAATAACCTTGAAAAAGGTTCTTGTCGGTGTTGCACCTAACATATAAGCTGCTTCTTCGTACTGGTCATCCATTTTCTCAAGTACTGGCTGAACTGCTCTTACGATAAATGGAATCCCGATAAATACAAGTGCGATCAAAAGTCCGATCCTTGTATAGGAAATCTTAATCCCAAAGTGTGCAAAGTATCGTCCGATCATTCCATCTTCGGCATACATTTTGGATAATGTGATGCCTGCAACTGCGGTTGGTAATGCAAACGGAAGTTCAATCATTCCATCCATTAACCGCTTCCCTGGAAACTCGTATTTTACAAGCACCCATGCGATGATCAGTCCAAATACCACATTGATCAATGCTGCAATAAAAGAGCTTCCGATACTTGTGATAAATGCATTTCTTACAGTTTCTTTTGATATGAGTGTAAAGAATTCATTCGGTGATAATTTTAATGCATAAGCAAATACCGACGCTAATGGGATCAGAACGATCAGTGATAACATCGTTACGGTAACTCCCATCGTTAATCCAAATCCCGGAATGACTCTTGCTTTTTTCGCTTTTTTTAATATATTGTTCTCGTTATTTGTATTGCTCATCTTCATTCCTGCCTTCTTAATTGTTCGTGTAAATCTTGTCAAACAACGCTCCATCTTCAAAATATTTCTTATAAGCCTGATCCCATCCTCCAAAATCACTGATCTTATATAATTTCATATTCAGATTAAATTTATCTTTATATTGTTTTAAGATTGTCTGATTGGATGGACGGTATCCTTCTTCGGCTGCAAGTTTCTGTGCCTTATCACTGTAGAGATATTTTAAATACTCTGTGGCGATCTTCTTTGTGCCGTTGACGTTCACATTGTCATCGACAAGACTGACACTTGGCTGTGCTAAGATACTGATACTTGGTGTAATGATCTCATACTTGCCTGGATAGTTTTTCACTGTTTGTAAGGCTTCATTTTCCCATGCGATCAGAACATCTCCTTTTTTATTCTCCACAAATGTTGTTGTAGAACCTCTGGCTCCCGAATCCATGACCGATACATTCTGATATAATTTTGTCAGAAATTGTTCTTCTTTTTTCTGGTCGTGATAGGTATCAAGTGCGTATCCATAAGCTGCTAAGAAATTCCAGCAGGCTCCTCCACTGCTCTTTGGATCTGGTGTGATAACTTCAACTCCTTTTTTGACTAGGTCATTCCAGTCTTTAATATTTTTCTTATTTCCTTTTCTTACTAAAAAGACAATTGTTGATGTATATGGTGCAGAATCATTTGAAAATCTCTTCTGCCATCCTTTGTTGATCAATCCTGTCTGCTCGATCAGTGAAATGTCATGTTCTAGGGCCAGTGTCACAACATCACCATTGCTTCCTTCTACGACTGATCTTGCCTGACTTCCAGAACCACCATGGGACTGGATCACTTCTACTTTCTTACCATATTTGTTTTTATAATATTTAATAAAATCTTTATTATATTTTTCATAAAACTCTCTTGTTGGATCATAGGATACATTTGTGATCGTAAGATTTTCTTTTTTCTTACCTCCGCATCCTACTATGGAAACCATGAGAATCATACAGAGACAGATCAGCATCATTTTCTTACTAATATTTATTTGTCTGGTTCTTTGTTGTCGTATTCTCATCGTTTTTTTCTCCTTTGTTTTTATTCCATACTATTTCTGTATGTTTTATATGAATTGGATTATAGAGGATTTTTGTATACATGTCAATAAATATTGTTATAAAAAAATATAATACCTAATTCAAAGATTTTTTTATTACATGAATTTTTACGAAAAAGAGCACGAAAAAAAGACGTTTCAACATATATCTTCTATATGCCAAAACGTCTCCTATTGCTTATTATTTCATGTATTTTTGCAGATTTTTCTTTTGTTTGTCACTGATCTGATAGAAAGTCTGCTTTCCATCTTTATCTTCAATGCCAATCACTGTTTTATCTCCAAGAAGTACTTTTGTTAACGTACCACTTGTATAAAAACGATACTCATCCCATGAAGTTATATCCTGCGCGGCATCTTTTCCAGATAACTTTTTTGCTTTCCTAACAATCTTAGAAACTTTGATCGCTGTATCATTAAATTTCATTTTTTTATCTGTTACAATGATCTGTGCATCAGCAATTCTTGCTGCGACATTGCTGTAATTCTTCTGCTCTGCGGCATCGATCAGCGCATCTCCAACGGTTGAAGCACCATTATATGCATAGACATTCTCTGGAATCTCATCAAACACAATATAGCTGTCGCCATATACTTTGAACTCGAATGTTGTGTTATCTTCATCGATCAATGCATAAGAATAACTTTGTTTATACTGCTTCTCTACATCGGTTGGTGTAATTCCGATCATTCGATTGCATCCTGTCACAATCTTCTTTACATATTTGCAGACAGGAATATTCGTTACCGCAAAGCTCTGATTCTTGATCGTATTCGTTGCAAAATCAACTTTAATGATCCTGCTGTCTTTCACTTTGCTTTTGTACTCCGCAATCTTTTGGTCTCCGGAAGTTGCATGAATGGCTTTGATCTTCTTATTCAGTGAACTTGTTTTTTTCTTTTCTTCTTTTAACTGAACAGACAGTTTATCTCTCTCATCCTTAAGGCTCTGATAATATTTGGATTCCACAACCGAATCTTTTGACGGCTTAAAACATCCTGTCATCATCACACTGCTCATTACGATAACTGCTGCTGTCAGTATATATTTAGCACCTTTCATATGGTTTCCTCCATTACAGGCCTTATCGTTTTTCGGCAATTTCTCCTGCTTTTTTATAGATGCTATTTGGTGCGATACATCCACGTACCATAGACAATGGATAAATATTTGTATCATGCCCAACAATAGACCCAGGATTCAGGATTGTTCCACATCCCACTTCAACGCGGGAACTTAAGATTGCTCCAATCTTTTTTCTTCCTGTTTCAATCTTTTCCTCTCCATTTTTGATCACAACATTTGTCTTGTCGGATTTTACATTCGATGTGATAGATCCTGCTCCCATATGAGATTTATATCCTAAAATAGAATCCCCAACATAATTATAATGAGGTACCTGAACATTATTAAACAAAATATCATTCTTGATCTCTGTAGAATTTCCTACCACACAGCCTGCACCGATCAATGCATTTCCTCTGATAAATGCTCCTGGGCGCACTTCTGTATCTGGTCCGATGATCGCTGGCCCATTGATCGTTGCTGTCTTAGCAATTGTTGCACTTTTGGCGATCCATACGTCTTCTTCCACCTGATCATATTCATCTGCCGATAATGTTGGTCCAACTTTCAGCACAAAATCTTTGATCAAGGGAAGAATCTCCCATGGATAAGTTGTCTGTTCAAATAATTCTGTTGCAATTGTCTGATCTAAATCCTGAAAGAATTCTTTGTTTGTTAATTCTACCATCTGACTTACCTCTTTCTGTTCTTATTATTTGTTTCAATCCACGGTCGGTAATTTTATCGAGTCCGACACAACATATAGATTCCTTACTTAATCATTTGAAATCCAATTCTATCGGACAGTGATCTGATCCCATCACATCTGTTAAGATCTTTGCATCACTGATTCGCTCTTTTAAGCACTCTGATACAATGAAATAGTCGATACGCCACCCTGCGTTATTCTTTCTCGCATTGAAACGGTAAGACCACCAGGAATAGATTCCTGTCTGGTCTGGATATAAATAACGAAAGGTATCGATAAATCCATTGTCAAGCAGTGAACTCATCTTCTCTCGTTCTTCATCTGTGAAACC
Organism: Anaerostipes amylophilus; assembly: GCF_025567365.1. NCBI lineage: Bacteria > Bacillati > Bacillota > Clostridia > Lachnospirales > Lachnospiraceae > Anaerostipes > Anaerostipes amylophilus. Next base: position 20,343 of record NZ_JAOQJG010000007.1, read on the forward strand.
AGCATTTTTGCGGTTTGTTTTTGGATTCTTAAGATCGATCTCTGTATGGGCAACATTAAGATCCCCACAAAAGATCACAGGCTTTGTCTTCTCTAACTTCTTCAGATAAGCAAGAAAATCCTCTTCCCACTTCATACGATAAGAAAGCCTTGCCAGTTCACTTTGTGAATTTGGTGTATACACTGTAATAAAGTAATAATCTTCAAACTCCAGTGTTATCACACGCCCTTCCTGATCATGTTCTTCGATCCCAAGGCCATAAAAAACGTTCATTGGTTCTTCTTTTGTAAAAATACCTGTTCCTGAATATCCCTTCTTCACTGCATAATTCCAGTACTGATGGTATCCTGGCAGCTCAAGATCAAGCTGTCCTTCCTGCATCTTACTTTCCTGAATACAGAAAATATCAGCATCTGCCTCATTGAAAAAGTCTAAAAATCCTTTCTTCACACATGCTCTAATTCCATTGACATTCCATGATATGAATTTCATCTAATTTCCTCCACGTCTCTTGTTATAAAGAAACATAATCACTCCTGCTGCAACGATCACACAATATCCGATAAAGCTCAACAAATCTGGAAGCTGTCCAAAGAACAAAAATCCAAGAACTGCCGAAAACATGATCTGTGTGTAATCATAAACAGAAATCTCTCTTGCTGGTGCATAAGTATAAGCTGCTGTGATACCGAACTGTCCACCTGCTGCCGCAAGTCCTGTCAATAACAGGAAGATCATCTGCTGTGTAGAGATTGGATGAAAATCAACGATCAGATATGGAACACATGCAAGCATGGAAAATGTTGAGAAGAAAAATACGATCATTGGACCTTTCTCTCCTCGAAGTCCTAGTTTTCTTACACAGGTGTATGCAAAACCTGCACACATTCCTCCGGCAAAACCAATGACCGCTGCTGGTGTTACTCCAGTCGCAAAACTTGGTTTCACAATAAATAAGCTTCCGACAAATGCTGCAATAACGCAGGCACACTGTGTCGGTGTAATCTTCTCTTTCAGTACTAAATAAGAAAATACGATAACAAAAAATGGCGATAACTTATTCAGACTGGAAGCATCTGAAAGCATCAGGTGATCTACCGCATAAAAGTTGCAGAAAATACCTAAGGTCCCAAAAAGGGACCTTAGAATAAACCAATGCAAATTTCTTTTCTGAATCTGAATCTTTTCCTTACTGCGAATAAGCATCACAAATGCGATGACTGATGCAACTAAATTACGGAAAAAACTCTTCTCAATCGATGGAAGATCCCCAGCCATCTTTAAAAACATTGCCATTAGGGCAAAAGAACAAGATGACAGTATGATGCATAAAATTCCTCGATTCTTATCTTTCATAACAAGATTATACTCTTGAAGAATATTCTCCAGTTCTTGTATCGATCTTTAACGTATCACCTTCGTTAACGAATAATGGTACCATTACCTGCGCACCTGTTTCAACGATACATGGTTTTGTAGCACCCTGTGCTGTGTTTCCTTTTTCTCCTGGTTCACATTCTGTAACAAGTAATTCTACAGAGATAGGTGGTTCAACCTGGAATGCATTTCCTGCGTGGGAAACGATTGTAACGTTCTCATTCTCTTTTACGAATTTTAAAGAATCTCCGATAACATCTGGTCCTAATGCGATCTGATCAAATGTTTCGTTGTCCATGAAGTAGAATAATTCTCCATCATTGTACAGATACTGCATCTCTTTACGTTCGATATGAGCGTTTTCAAATTTCTCTGTTGGACGGAATGTTTTTTCAACAACTCCACCGTTCTTGATATTTTTTAATTTACAACGTACGAACGCTGCTCCTTTTCCAGGTTTTACATGCTGGAATTCGATGATCTGGTAGATGTTATTCTCGAACTGAATTGTTAATCCATTCTTAAAATCTCCTGCTGTAACCATATTATAATTGTCCTCCTTAAATTATATCTTTTCTTATTTTATCTTAAATCTATAGTTGAATCAACTATTTATTTGCTAATTTATAGATTTCGTATATATCATTCTCATCACAGACCTTAAATGATCCAATCGTTCTGGTTCCTTCATAAGAACATCCATGCGCCATTTTCTTCACTTCTTCGTCTGTTTTTAAGCCGATCTCTGTTGCTTCGCTGAAACTTGTCGGCATATCAAGTGATGCAAAATATGCGACTGTTTTCTTGATTCCTTCCTGAGCTGCTTTCACATCGTCTGCTTCTTCAACATTCCAGACTCTTCTTGCATACTGGGCAAATCTTGCTGGTTTCGCATCATATACATAAGCTGCCCAAGCGCCCCACACAGTAGATAAACTTGCTCCATGTGCAATGTCAAACTTCGCACTTAACTCATGTCCTAACTGATGAACTGCAAAATCTTTCTCAGCTCCAAGACCTGTGATTCCGTTATGTGAAAGGCTTCCTGCCCACATGATCTCACTCATCGCATTGTAATCATGAGAGTCTTTGATCGCAACAGCACCATTCCTGATCACGGTACGAAGTAATCCTTCTGCGATCTCATCTGTCAATTCATTATTCTCTGTCTGAGTAAAATAACGATCCAGTGTATGCATCATAATGTCTACAACCCCACATCCAACCTGATATTTTGGTAATGTGTATGTAAGCTCAGGATTCATGATCGCAAATGCCGGACGATTAAAATCTGTAGAAAGTCCTCGTTTGATCTTTGTATCCTCATTCGTAAGAACCGCTGAATCACTTGTCTCACTTCCGGCTGCCGCCAGTGTAAGTACAACTCCGACTGGAAGGGACTTCGTAACCGTCTGCTTCTTAGACCAGAATTCCCAGATATCTGTCTCTGGATTGGCAGTTCCATGTGCAACAGCCTTTGAAGTATCAATGACACTTCCACCTCCGACTGCCAATACAAAATCTGTTCCAAACTCAATGGATTTCTTTACTGCCTCTCTTGCAAATGACAGTCTCGGATTCGGTTTTACTCCTCCGATCGTCATATAATCAAGCCCAGCTTCCTGTAATGATGCTGTAACCTGATCTAACAATCCGCTTCTTACAACACTTCCTCCACCATATACAACAAATACTTTGGTTGCTCCAAATCTCTTAGCAAGCTCTCCTGCCTGTTTCTGAGTCGCTTTACCAAAAATAATCCTTGTTGGTGTGTACTGAGTAAATCCATGCATTGCTTCTTCCTCCATCTGATCATCTGATCTTGAAAATAATATATATGTTTTTTAGTTATCGCCTCTTGTTAGCTTTACGACGATCTCTTCAGCAATCTCTTCTACTGTCTTATAATCTGTATTTACTACAACATCTGCAGCTGCTTCATACTTTGGACGACGCTGTTCCATCATATTAGAAATGAATTCTGTATTCTTATTACCACGCAATAATGGTCTGTCATCGCTGTCCTTAACACGCTCTAAGATTACTTCTGGTGATGCTGTTAATAAAACAACCTTTCCATTCTTCTTCATCTCTGCAACGTTCTCATCACGAAGTGCGACCCCTCCACCACAGGAAATGATCTGGTTGTTCTTCTTCTGAAGTTCGATCAAAAGGTTAGTCTCACAGTTTCTGAAATATGTTTCTCCATATTCCTCAAAAATCTTATTAATAGACATTCCTTCCTTCTTAACGATCTCTTCATCCATCTCAACCTGTGGGGAAGCAAGAATCTTACTCAAATATGTAGAAACAGTACTCTTACCTGCTCCCATAAATCCGATCAGCAAGATATTATGTGTAAACAATGTCTTTGCCTGAATTCTTCTGCTGTTCTCTACAATATATGTAAAGATATCAAGAATCTCATCCTTATATGTATTCTCATCCACATGAGTGAGCAGCATCTTGCGCTGTCTCTTTTCCTGTTCCGGCTGAAGGATTGGTAATCCATTCTGTTTCTTGTAGACCATGATCTCTTTGATGATATCCATTCTCTCTTCTAATACAGAGACAATCTTCTTATCACACAGATCCAGTCTCTCTCTAATCTCTTCTAACTGACTCATCTTCTTGTTCTTTCCTTTTCTATCCTAAATATTCCATCTTTTCATAAATACAAAGTATGGCCTTAAATAGTATATCATACATTTCTATCTTTTTTCAATTCATTGCATCTATAATTTAAGCAAATTCACTTTGTTCTGTAATAAATGAAATAAAATCCTTTACAACTGGTGTCAGATATTTATCTTTCTTTAATACAAGATAAATATATCGTTCAATTTCTGGCGATACAATTGGACGGATACAGATATCCATCGTATCAAGCAACGGAATTTTTGGTACGATCGCAATTCCAAATCCTGCTGCGACAAGACCTGCTACTGAAGAATCTTCTTCACCTTCATATGCAATCGTTGGCTGTCTCTTAATCTTTGAAAAACAACTGTCGATCACCGGTCTTAATCCACTGTTTCTTGTAAAATATACATAATCGTAATCAACAGTATCCATAAGATCAATCTCTTTTTTCTCTGTCAACGGATGATCTTTTGGCATAATAAGAACCAATTCTTCCTGTCCTACCGGAATAAACTCCAATTCATCTTCTCCTTCTATATAGGAAGAAAATGCAAGATCGTACTTCCCATCCTTTAATTCTTCTACGATTTTTTTCGTTGTTCCCTGTCCAAAAGAAAATCTGATATGATTTTCTCCTTTTTCTTCAAGATAGCTTTTGATCAAATTTGGAATAAAATGACTTCCCAGTGTAAAAATATACCCCATATCGATAAATCCGCCGCTGATTCCTGAAGTTTCTGTTAAAACTCTTTTTCCTTCATCTAGCATATCAAGAGATTGTTCTACATATCTTAAAAATAAAGCTCCATATTTTGTTAATTTTGCATTTCTTCCCTGTTTTTCGAATAATTTTACCCCTAATTCACCCTCAAGACATGAAATTGCATGACTTAAACTTGGCTGTGTAATTGACAGCATATCAGCAGTTCTCGTATAGTGTTCTTCCTTTGCTAATGCCCGAAAATAGTATAAATGATTCAAATTCATAATCTATGATCTCCCAATCCATAAAATTTATTTATAAATAGTATACCACATTCTTCATTGCATTTATATATTCACTTTGCTATAATTATTCTTAGAAAACTATTAAACATATTGGAGGATCATAATTATGGCAGCAAAGAATTTCCGTAAATTATTTGAACCGTACACAGTAAAATCTATGACATTAAGAAATCGTATTGTCATGACTCCCATTGGAACAAATTTTGCTGAGCATACCGGAGAAGTAAATGAGAGAATCATTGATTATTATAAACAGCGTGCAAAAGGCGGAACTGGTCTGATCACTATTGAAGCAGCAAGCGTTTATTCACCACAGGGTGCAAGCGGTGCTTATCAGCTTCGTATTGACCATGACAATTACATTCCTGGTCTTTACAGATTATGCGAAAGCATTCATGACTGTGGGTCTAAAGTCAGCATTTTGTTAAACCATGCTGGATCTGCAGCGAATGGTAAGATGACAAACATCCAGCCAGTATCTGCATCTGATATCCCATCAAGAGTTGGTGGAGATATTCCAAGAGCATTAACAACCGATGAGATTTATACAATCGTTAACAAATTTGCCGAAGCAGCAAAACGTGCAGTTACAGCAGGATTTGATGCTATTGAGATTCAGGCCGGACATGGTTATTTATTAAACCAGTTCTTATCTCCAACAACAAATGATCGTACTGATGAATTCGGCGGTTCTAAAGAGAATCGTGCACGTTTCACTACATTAGTATTAAAAGCTGTTCGTGAGACAATTGGTGAAAATATTCCTATCTTCTTAGGAATCAGTGCTGATGAACTTGCTGAAGGTGGTAACACATTAGATGATACATTAGAGATTGTTGAATATTTCAAAGATTATGTTGACGTATTTGATGTTTCTGCTGGACTTACATGTTCTATTCAGTACCAGTATGACGCAGATTACCTTCCAGATGGATGGAAATCTTATATGTCAAAAGCCATTAAAGAAAAAACTGGTAAACCTTGCCAGACAAGCGGTAATATCCGTGAACCAGAAGTTGCAAATCGTATTCTTGAAGATGAGGAAGCCGATCTGATCGCTATCGGACGTGGACTGATTGCTGATCCTGAATGGGTAAACAAAGTTCAGTTTGGTAACACAGATGATATCAATCGTTGTATTTCTTGTAATAATGGATGTACAGCAACTTTAGGTGATGAACCTATTCGATGCAGCATTAACCCTGCACTTGTTTCAGGTTCCTTATACAAAAATAAGAAATTAAAGAAACCTTGCAACGTTGTCGTTGTTGGTGGTGGTACTGCTGGTCTTGAAGCTGCATGTACAGCTGCTGAAGTTGGCTGTTCTACAGTTCTTATCGAGAAATCCGGAGAACTTGGAGGACTTGCCCGCCGTGTAGGAAAGATGCCAAACAAACAGCGTCTTGGATATTTCCCACAGTATTTAGAACGTCGTGCAATGAAACTTAAAAATCTGTTTATCTGCAAGAATACAGAAGCTTCTATTGAATTCATTGAAGGTTTCAAACCAGATATCGTTGTAAATGCTACAGGATCTGTTCCACTTCTTCCAAATATTCCTGGATTAAAGGAAAACTTAGAAGCTGGAAACGTATCTACAATTTTTGATCTTGTAGATCATGTAGATTCTTATCCTGAAGATTTAACAGGAAAGAAAGTTGTTGTTATCGGTGGTGGTAACGTAGGACTTGACGTTGTTGAATTCTTTGTTCCTAGAAAAGCTGATGTAACAATCGTTGAGCAGAAAGCTCACTTTGGTGAAAACCTTGACTTTATCACAAAGACTGGTTCTATTGAATTCATGAATAAAAATAAAGTAACTCAGTATCCAAACGCTTCTTTATTAGAAGTAAAAGAACATAGCTTTATTGTAAAACATGACTATAGAGATCTTGAATTAGACTTTGATTATGGATTTGTATGTCTTGGAATGCAGTCTGCAACTCCTTCTCTTCAGGAATTATACAACCACTTCATCTATGAAGGTGTTGAAGTTCTTAACATCGGTGACAGTGCTCAGACACGTCGTATCATTGAAGGTGTAAAAGAAGGTCGTGACATCTTAGTTGCATTAGAACGTCAGGATTTCATCTAAGATCCAGATAGAAATAAAAAAATATAAGAATTAAAATTAAAACACGAGTCAGTATTTATTTTATCTGACTCGTGTTTTTTATTTTGAAATGAAATATAATTAATGTTTTTTCTTACGGTACTGCCACAGTACAATCTTCTCCAGATAACGTTTTAACACGATCTGAATCTCTTCTTTTGGATTCATTGGTGTGACTAAGATGCTATGTAATCCTGTTCTGTTTGCTCCATAAACATCGGTAAACAACTGATCTCCTACAAAGAATGTATTCTTCTTATTCGTTCCCATTAGTTTCATTGCTGTCTCATAGCCTTTCACAGATGGCTTATTGGCTTTGTATACATAATGCTTTCCACCAACCGCTTCGCAGAAAGCTTTGACTCTTGGTTCTTTGTTATTGCTTGTAAAGCAGTACTGCATACCGATCGCATCCAGTCTTTTAAACAATTTCTTTGCACGTTCATCCGCAGGTGCATTGTGTGGTACTAACGTATTGTCGACATCGAAGATCACTCCTCGGTATCCTTCTTGGTAATATCGTTCGAAATCAATATCATAGGTACTTCTGATATCTTCGGATGGATAGAATTTCTGAAACATAATTTATCTTCCTTTTTTATATATCTTTTTTAATATTATCTTATTTATTTTATAATACGTTTTTGATATTGGCAAGACGAAACTATAGAAATGCAAAGAATCTGTACATAAATTCTTAAAAATCTATGCACAGATTATATTCTTTACTGATTTTCAGTATTTTTTAATAAAACATCATATCTTAAATTAACAAACAATACTTCTTTCATATGATCGATTAGCATATGTTTTCCTGTCCATAAGTGGAAAGCAGCATCTCCCTGGAATAACATCATTCCAAGACCGTTCATTGTCTTACATCCAGCTTTCTTAGCAAGTCTTAATGTTTCTGTCTCTCTTGGAGCGTAAACTGTATCTGTTACGATCAGGTCAGGGCGGAAGAATGTTTCATCAGGAACAACAGACTGTCCTTCTAATGGTTTCATTCCTACACCGGTTGCCTGTGCGAATAAGTAGCTGTCTGCGATCTCTTCTCTTAATTTTTCTTTGTCATCAAGATCATAAAGATTTACAACACAGTCTGTGTTTTCACGAATCTTTTTCACTGTTTCTTCAGCGTTCGCCCAGAATTTATCTTTGATATTGAAGATTGACATTTCTTTGACACCATCTAATGCAGCCTGGATTTCGATTGCTGTAGCAGCTCCACCAGCACCAGCGATTGTCATTTTTTTACCGATCACGTCGATATCGTTGTCTTTTAATGACTGCATGTATCCGATACCATCTGTGATATGTCCGATCAGTTTTCCGTTATCATTTACGATCGTGTTAACAGCTCCTGCCATTTTTGCAGCTGGAGATAACTCATCTAAATACTGTCCTACAACTGTTTTGTTAGGCATAGATACGTTTGATCCAACCATCTTTAATGCACGAAGACCTTTTACTGCATCCTCTAATGTGCTGTTGTCAACTTCAAATGCTAAGTATGCATAGTCAAGTCCTAATGTTGCAAATGCTTCGTTGTGCATTGCAGGTGAGCTTGAATGTCTGATTGGATAAGCCATTAATCCGATTAATTCAGTATGTCCTGTGATTCTCTCTGCCATAATTTTTACTCCTTAATAATATGCTTGTTAATAGTTTCATTCACCCAAAAGTTAATTTTTTAACAACCTTATGGCTATATTATATTCCATAATGATTGATACTTCCAATATATCTTTTGGCGTTTTTTGATAGCTTTAAGCTATCAATTATGTTATAATGATCTTAACCATCAATTAATATAATAAGGAAGGTATGTATGAATTTAAATCAGTTGTATTATTTTCAAAAAGTTGCACAATTACAACATTATCATCAGGCTGCAAAAGAATTAAATATCTCTCAACCCAGTTTAAGCCGTTCCATTGCCAATCTTGAAGACGAACTTGGTGTTTCTTTATTTCAGAAAAATGGTCGTAATATCGAACTGACCAAATACGGTTCCATCTTTTTGGAACATGTGAACCGTATTATAGAAGAAATCAAAGTTGCAGAGAATAAAATGAAGTCCTTAGCCAGCAACTCTAGCGGACATATTGATATCGGCTATGTATTTCCACTTGCCAAAAGTTATATTCCAAGATTAGTGCGTAGTTTTCTAAATCAACAGGAAAATCATGAGATCACATTTTCTCTAAGCCAGGAGATCACAAGAAATCTGATCGCCGATCTCAAAAATGAAAAATATGATGTTGTCTTTGGTTCTCTCGTTCCTAATGAACCAGAAGTTGAGTTTGTGCCTGTTGTTAACCAAGAAATGGTCATCATCACCCCACCGGAACATCCATTAAAATATAAGAAAGATCTCGTTTTGGAAGATTTGCTTGATTATCCAGTTATTGGTTATGATAGAACCTCTGGTCTTGGACGTTTTACTAATTCCATTTATAAACAAAACCATATCAAACCTTCCATTGCTTTTGAATCATCCGATGAAAATGCGATCGCTTCTCTTGTTGCAGAAGATTTTGGAATCGGTTTTGTTGCCCATGTAGAATCTTTACAAGCATATGATGTAGAAATCCTACATCTTAGTAATGTGAAGCCATACCACACTGTTTATATGGCTTATCTTAAAAATATGCCAATGATCCCTGCCGTTCGTAAGTTTATTGACTTTACAAAAAAAACCATAGATAATCCCTATTGATTTTTCAAAAAAGATTTATTTGTTAAATAATTAACCGTATGTTATACTAAAACCATCATAAATCATTTACCCAAATTTTTATGATTCTAACAACCTCAGATTATATGGAATTTAATTTTTTGATTTTTGGATTTAATTTTTTGGAGGTTCAATTCTAATGAAAAGCAATTATAAAAACATTTTCACACCATTAACAATTAAGAACATGACAATGAGAAACCGCATCATGATGACACCAATGGGAACGAACTATGGTGAACAGACAGGTGAAATGAGTTTCTTACACATTGATTATTATACAGAAAGAGCAAAAGGCGGAGTTGGTCTGATCATGGTTGAAAACGCAAGTGTTGATTCACCACTTGGATCTAACGGAACAACTCAGATCCGTATCGATCATGACAACTATATGCCACGTTTCTTCAAATTATGTGAAACATTACACGCTCACGGAGCTTGCGTTGGTATTCAGTTAAACCACGCTGGTGCTTCTGCTCAGTCTAAGAGAACAAACATGCAGCCAGTATCTGCATCTGATATCCCATCAAAAGCAGGTGGAGAAATCCCTCGCCCTCTTAAAGTAGAAGAAATTTATGAAATTGTAAAAAAATATGGAGAAGCTGCTGCTCGTGCACAGGCTTGTGGATTTGACTGTGTTGAGATTCATGCAGGACATTCTTACTTATTAAGCCAGTTTATGTCCCCTACAACGAATAAACGTACAGACGAATTCGGTGGCTGTCCAGAAAACCGTGCCCGCTTCACAAAATTAGTTGTTGAAGAAGTTCGTAAACAGGTTGGTCCTATGTTCCCTATCTTCGTTCGTATCAGTGCTGATGAACTGATGGAAGGTGGAAACACATTAGAAGATACTTTAGAGTTACTTTCTTACTTCCAGGAAGAAGTTGATGCATTTGACGTATCCGCTGGATTAAATGGTTCTCTTCAGTTCCAGATCGATGCGAACTACTTAAAAGATGGTTGGAGATCTTACATGGCAAAAGCTGTGAAAGAAAAATACAACAAACCTTGTGTAACTATGGGTAACATCCGTGATCCTCGTGTCGCTGACGATATCTTAGACCGCGGTGATGCTGATATCATCGGTATGGGTCGTGGACTGATCGCAGATCCTCACTGGGTGAAAAAAGTCGCTACAGGACGTGAAGATGAGATCAGAAAATGTATCTCTTGTAACGTTGGATGTGCTGGAAACCGTATCGGAGTTAACCGTCCTATCCGTTGTACAGTAAACCCTACTGTAAACTCTGGATTTGACTATAAGAAGAAAAAAGTAAATAAACCTTGTAACGTAGTTGTTATCGGTGGTGGTACTGCTGGTCTTGAAGCTGCTTGTACAGCTGCTGAAGTTGGATGTACTACATTCTTATTTGAAAAGAACGATCACCTTGGTGGATTAGCTGTTGAAATCTCTAAGATTCCAGATAAGAAACGTTTAAGAGATTTCCCTGACTACCTTGTAAACCGTGCTTCTAAATTAACAAACCTGTTTATCTTCAAAGGACAGGAAGCAACTCTGCCATTAATTAAAGCACTGCATCCAAACATCATCGTTAACTCAACAGGTTCTAATCCTTTACTTCCACCAATCAAAGGATTACATGACCACATCGACAAAGAAGGATCTAAAGTAGCTTCTATCACAGGAATGATCAACCACTTAGCTGATTATCCAGAAGACTGCACAGGTAAGAAAGTCGTTGTAGTTGGTGGTGGAGCTGTAGGTCTTGACGTTGTTGAATACTTCGCTCCTAAAGGTGCGCAGGTAAGCATCGTAGAAATGATGCCTCAGATCGGTAAAGACTTAGATCCAGTATCTAAATGTGGAACAAACACATTAATGAGAGAACATCATGTAAACCAGATGACTAACACTGCTCTTTGCGAAGTGAAATCTGATGCATTTACAGTAAAAGTTGATGGAGAAGAAAAAGATCTGCCATTTGACTATGGATTCGTATGCTTAGGAATGAGAGCGAACGCTCCTGTTCTTGATGAAATCCGTGAAGCATTCGCTGATACTAACGTTGAAATTGTTAACATTGGTGATAGTGTTCGTGCTAGAAGAATCATTGATGGTGTTCAGGAAGGACATAACATCTTAAACGTACTTGCAGATCACGAATATCTGTAAGATATACTTAACAAACATACAACAATACAATAAAGCAGTTTAAATTTTAACTTGCTATCCTACCTACCTTAAAAATAAATATAAAGTTGCAAAAAAGCCTGAAGAATTGATTATCTTCAGGCTTTTTTGGTTATCGAAACCACTATGGGTATGTATGTTAAATGGTACTGGCTAATTTATTCAACATAATACACCCAATTATCTTTACGTTTCGCACCTTCTGCATATTCTCCTTCAATTCCAAGAGATTTCAAAAGCTTCTTTTCCTTCTTCGCTTTCAAATTCTTCTTTAGCTCTGTGAATCCATATCACTTCCCATGATGTCTGCATTCCATTTAGACAGTTTGTCTCTGATCTCTTTGTTTGTGACTGCAAGAATACTGTCTTAAAAATCAAAATCTTCATAATCTGCTGGTAAAAAGCGATGATAGATGATATGACATCCTTCATCGTGGAAACAATAATAATATGGATCTTCATTTTCTTTCGGAAAACGGATCAGGTAATCGAATTCTCCATTGTTGATTTCTTCTACAACGATATCTTTATTATGTTCTTTAAATAGTGCAATGATATCTTCTATCTTACATCCATGTTGTCCAACAAGTTCCACCAGCTCTTTAATAAATTCATTTGGCTTTGTGTTGTCATGAACATAACTGCTTCCTTCTTCTGGAATATGGAAACAAAATCTCTCCTTTTTACTGGTAACTTTGATATCTCCTAATGTCTCCTTAATAAAATCCGGTAGTTCCTGAAGTTTATTCAACATCTCTTCTTCACTATATTCTGTTTCAAAGAAATGATTTAAGGAACTTAAAGGATAATATAAACGGATTGCTTCTCTTCGAAATCCAAGTTTTGCCTGTTCTTCTTTGATAATGTCGATCAAATTCTTATAAAGACGTTCAAATCCCATCTTGTCTTCCTCCATTACCTATTATATAGTTTATATTATTTTATTTACTTTTTAAAATCTTATTAATGCTTTTCATCATATTTTTAGCATCTTTTCCGCCAGAATATCCCATGCGGTATACATGATCGTCTAACAGGATTTCTCCTGAATCACTGATAACCAGCATCTTCTTTCCAAATAACATGATCATCTGTGGCTTACTTGATTCTCCCATCTGGGATGAATTCGTTAATGTTTTTGTTGTATAGTGATAAGAATACTGATCTAAAACATTTACGATTTCTGTATACTTTTTATCTCCCTGTTTAAATGAGTATACCTGCTGCTGCTTCTTTCCATTAGCATCTTTTGTTACAGTATCTGTTGATGTAACCTGAATCAGTTTGGATGATGCAGTATATTTTTCAAAAGAATATGGTGAAAGCATAACGAACGCAAGAACTGCTACGATCAAAACCGCTACAACGATCTTCATTGTCCTTCCCATTGTAATTTTCATTTTGTTATTCCTCCAATCTATTTTTATACCTATATTAGATTAGCAGAAATTCTTAAAAATGTCGATAGCTTTCCTGTCATATCCATTGATCAAAAAATCTTGTAATGTGGTTTTTCTTCGTTAAATATTTTATATCTCAAAAAATCATCTAGCACGATCGCTACACTTGATACAAGAAACCAGAATATGGAATATAACAAACAGATCTGCCCCATAAAGTTATATGGGAGCTGTGAATAGTCCCATATATCCATTTTCAGCCATATATTAACGATGAGACCTGTGATAAACTCCAGTGCCGTAATGATCAAAGCTGATAAAACCATCTGACTGATAAAGCTCATTTTTATCTTCATATTCTCATTTAAAAGTCCACAACAAAGAAAACATGCTCCTCCACATAAAAACATAGAATAATGAGAATATCCACGTACCAAAACTTCCAGTAAAAAATATGCCATTCCTCCAATTGCAAATAAAATCATATATTTTTCTATTTGATATTTTATTTTCATAACCACCCATCCATTTTTCTAACTTTCTTTTTATTGTGCGTTATTTTCTTCGAGTATATTCTTTCTTATTAAAGAGAATCTTATTTATTTTTTCTTAAGAATCCCTCAATTTTTTCCTTTGATTTGAAAAATTTGTAGCAAAATACTGCTATTTCATGTAAAATAGAAAAGTAAATTCATTTGATTTTATGATAAAAAATAAAAATATATACAGAAAAGAGGAAAACACTTATGGCACAATTATGGGGCGGTCGCTTCACAAAAGAAACAGATCAGTTAGTTTACAATTTTAACGCATCTATTTCCTTTGACCAGAAATTTTATAAACAGGACATCCGCGGAAGTATTGCACACGTTACGATGCTTGCAAGTGTTGGTGTATTAACAGAAGAAGAACGTGATCAGATTATTGATGGTTTAAATAGTATTTTAAATGATATCGAATCTGGAGCTGTTGAGATCACAAGTGAATATGAAGATATCCACAGCTTTGTAGAAGCAAATCTTATCGATCGTATCGGTGATGTCGGTAAAAAACTTCATACTGGAAGAAGCCGTAATGATCAGGTTGCTTTAGATATGAAACTTTATACAAGAGATGAAGTTGTTGAGATCAAAGGTTTAGTAAAAGAATTAATGGAAACACTTCATGGTATCATGAAAGAACACATTGATACATTTATGCCTGGATTTACACATCTTCAAAAGGCTCAGCCAGTCACTCTTGCTCATCATGTCGGAGCTTACATGGAAATGTTTAAGAGAGATTACAGCCGTTTAAATGACATTTTTGACAGAATGAACTACTGTCCTCTTGGAGCTGGTGCTCTTGCAGGTACAACTTACCCATTAGATCGTGAACAAACAGCTTCTCTGCTTGATTTCTATGGTCCTACACTAAACAGTATGGATTCTGTATCCGACCGTGATTATGTAATTGAGCTTTTATCTGCTTTATCTACGATCATGATGCATTTAAGCCGTTTCAGCGAGGAAATTATCATCTGGAACTCTAATGAATATAAATTCGTATCTATCGACGATGGATTCAGTACAGGAAGCAGTATCATGCCTCAGAAGAAGAATCCTGATATTGCTGAATTAGTTCGTGGTAAGACAGGACGTGTATATGGAGCTCTAACTTCTATCCTTACAACAATGAAAGGAATTCCACTAGCATATAATAAAGATATGCAGGAAGATAAAGAACTTACATTCGATGCGATCGATACTGTCAAAGGATGTATTTCTTTATTTAATGGAATGATGAAGACTATGACATTTAACAAACCACAGATGGAAGGCAGTGCAAAACATGGATTTACAAACGCAACAGATGCTGCTGATTACCTTGTAAATCATGGAGTACCTTTCCGTGATGCTCACGGAATCGTTGGACAACTTGTACTTCTTTGCATCGACAAACAGATTCCTTTAGATGATCTGTCTCTTGAAGAATATAAGAAGATCAGCCCTGTTTTTGAAGAAGATATTTACGAAGCGATCAGCATGAAAACATGTGTTGAAAAACGTAATACGATCGGAGCTCCAGGGCACGATGCTATGGAAAAAGTTATTGCGATCAATGATGCTTATTTAGCAGATCTCAAATAATAAGGAGAACCTTATATATGAAGAAAAAAGTTTTTCTTTTAACTATGCTGTTGTCTCTGCTTCTTTTAAGCGGATGTGGTGTAAACCTTAGCAGCAAGATAAAACTCAATAAAGACTTTTCAGGTACAAGAACAATGTCTTGTACCTTTTCTTCCCGCGATTTTAATGCTTATTTCAAAGGAAGTAAAGAAGATCTTAACAAACTGATCAAAGAATCTTGCCCAGATTCTCTTACTTATACTTCATCTTCAGATGGTGAGAATGATACTTATACATTTTATCTAAGATTTTCATCTCTGGATGATTATAAGAAAAAAGTTAGTGATCTTCTTAATTTTTCGCCGGATATCACTTATGAATATGGAGATTCTCCATTTGTAAATGGGCTTATTTATAAAGAAAACTTTACATCTAAAGATTTAATGACATGGCTTTACACAGCACTATATGAGAAAAAATATATTGATAAAGACTCTTCATCCGACCTATGGGATTTAAAAACAACTCAGATTTCCTTCCTTGGAAAAACTTATGAGACAAAAGATAAGATCAACATTAATGAGATGACATATGTTCCATTATCATCGATTGATATTGATACTATAACGGAAAAATCTGGAAAACTTACAAGAAAAATAAAATTTAATATTCCACAGAAAACATTAGATCAAAATTCCGGAAAGATCCGTTCTTATTTTGATAGAAATGATATTACATGGGAGAATACTTCCGATGGAAAAACTTTATGTATAAGTTTTAATGCTAATAATTTTTCTGATCTTGCACAGAAAACAAGATCTGTTCTTCACTCTAAAAGTTCCTTTGGGACCTATAATTCTACATGCAGTGAGGACAATCCATTTAAACTTAAGATCAATTACAAGGAATCTCTGGACGTATCAAACTTTCTTTCCAAAAAAGGAAGTGTCCCTGTCACTTATACATTTAATGGTAAACAGATTTTTAATGACTCGATCAAGGACAAAGAAATCAGTTTTACTTCTTCCATTACACAACCAATTTCTAAATATGAGATTGCTGTTGTGTGGAATACATCAAAAGATATCCGACGCAAGGTTTCTTTTTCCTTTAGAAAAATGATCACCACTCATCAATTATCCATCCTCAAAAAACAGTTTCAGGGACCTACGATCAGTGATGTAACTTTAAGTGGCACCAAAACTATTACTTTATCTTTTGTACAAACAGGAAGTATCTCTGAATGTAATAAGGATTTTTCAGCATTGTTTAAGAACAGTGCAATGACTGCAAAAGAGCATTTTTCCCTGACTGCTGGTAGAAAAATTAATTTTTCGGATAAAATTGCATTGCCTTTCAATGAAAATGGTAAAAAACTATCTGGTCATTATATTTTTGCTTCGATCAATCCAAAAGAATCTATTTCAGTGTCTATTACACCTGCACACAATGTAAAGAACAAGACAAAACAAAATACATCGACAAAAACGATCTCCGAACTTGTTCATTCAGATGAAAATATCCATGATCTTTGCGATTTTGAATTGACTGGAAACAGCTTTCAGGCTAATTATCAAGGCAATACAGCTGCAAGCTTTTGGATGAATGTTTTAAAATGGGGCATTCCTGTTGTTGTTTTGATTTTGATTCTTTTGTTTTTATTCCGAAAGAAAGCCACGATTCATGACATGTTTCATACAATAAAACAATCATTATCTGAAAAAATAAATACTTTCATCGATAAAATCAACAAATTATAAAGAGTCAATAATAAAGACTTCTATATAAGCTAAAAAGCACCAAGATAGGTACTTTCCAATACCTTATCTTGATGCTTTTTTTATATGGTCGAGATTATATTATTTTTTAGGAAAATTGACATTAATGTTTTAATTATTGTGTTTTGCAAGAAATATTCTTACTGTACTGCTTTAAAAGCTTCGTCTAAGTCTTCGATGATATCATCAATATTTTCTGTACCAATTGACAGACGGATTGTGTTAGGTTTGATTCCTGATCCTAATAATTCTTCTTCAGTCATCTGAGAATGTGTTGTAGATGCTGGATGAATTACTAAAGATTTTACGTCTGCTACATTTGCAAGCAATGAGAATAACTCTAAGTGGTCGATGAAATCTTTTGCTTTCTGTGCATCACCTTTGATTTCAAATGTGAAGATAGATCCTCCACCGTTAGGGAAGTATTTCTTGTATAATTTCTGCTGTTCTGGGTCGTCAGATACAGATGGATGGTTTACTTTTTCTACTGCTGGATGATTTTTCAGGTATTCTACTACTTTTAATGCATTCTGTACATGACGTTCTACTCTTAAGGATAATGTTTCTAATCCCTGTAAGAAGATGAATGCGTGTACTGGAGATAATGTTGCTCCTGTGTCGCGAAGTAATAATGCTCTAATCTTTGTTACGAATGCTGCTGCTCCAACATCTTTTGTAAAGCTTACTCCATGATAACTTGGGTTTGGTTCTACTAATGATGGGAATTTTCCTGATGCTTCCCAATCGAATTTACCACCATCAACAATAACACCACCAATTGTTGTTCCGTGACCACCGATGAATTTTGTTGCAGAATGTACAACGATGTCTGCTCCGTATTCGATTGGTCTTACAAGATATGGTGTTGCAAATGTGTTATCTACGATCAGTGGAATATTATGTTCATGAGCGATCGCTGCTGCTTTCTCAATGTCTACAACGTCTGAGTTTGGATTTCCTAATGTTTCGATAAATAATAATTTTGTGTTTTCTTTGATTGCTCCTCTTACTTCATCTTCATTGAAAATGTCTACGAATGTTGTTTCGATTCCGTAATCTGGTAATGTATGCTCTAAGAAGTTGTATGTTCCACCATAAATATTTTTCGCTGCAACGACATGATCTCCTGCTTTTGTGATATTTTCGATCGCATATGTAATAGCTGCTGCTCCAGATGCTACTGCTAATGCTGCAACTCCACCTTCAAGTGCTGCGATTCTCTGTTCAAACACATCTTCTGTTGGGTTTGTTAATCTTCCATAGATGTTACCTGCATCTGCAAGTCCAAAACGAGCTGCTGCGTGATCGCAGTTTCTAAATACATAAGATGATGTCTGATAAATAGGTACTGCTCTTGAATCTGTTACTGGATCTGGCTGTTCCTGTCCTACGTGTAACTGTAATGTTTCAAACTTATAATTTCTTTCTTTACTCATAATTTCTATCTCCTTTGTTGACTTTTATTTTTAATTTTGTTTGTTGTCTTTCTTGATTACAAACTTATCTTACCATCTTATTTCCTACTTGTCCAATATGAAAAGTCAACATCTGGTTATAGCTATAACCTATAGCAAGACAAACTAATATATTTAACACTCTTCCTATACCAGTAAATCAGAAAGATATAGCTAACGTTCTAAAATAAGTCAAATAAGGACCTACAAAAGATTTTCTTGAAGGACTTAATAAGGATCAAATTAATTTCCGGTGTACCCTTATTTTTATAATTTCTTTTATATTGCTTATTATAAAAGATCTTTATATCCAGAATCATCGCCCATAGCTTTATACTTTTTGATTTCTTCCAAGTACTTCTCGCCCAATGGGCTGATCGCGACTCCTTTTCGCTTGATATAGCCAATCGTCATTACTTCATCAGATTTCAGTTTCACTGCACAGTAATCGTCACCATTTAAACTTTCACATATAATTCCTGAACATAAGGTATATCCATTTAATCCAACCATAAGATTCAGCATTGTTGCTCGGTCATTTGCTTTGATCAAACGTTTATATTCATAAGTACTTAATACTTCTTCTGCAAAGTAAAAGGAATTATATTCTCCTTGTTCAAAGGACAAGCATGGATACTCTTCCAGCTCTTCGATTGAAATTTCCTCTTTGTCTGCCAATGGATGCCCTTTCCACATATAAACGTAAATTCCGCATTCCAATAATGGATGGAATTCCAACCCCGATTCCTGCAGCATCTTGCTTAATACTTTCTTATTAAATTCATTCATATAAAGAATCCCTATTTCGCTGTGAAAATCTTTGACATCTTGAATCACTTCATATGTCTTTGTTTCTCTAACTGCAAATTCATATTCATCCATCCCGAACTGTTTGACCATTTCTACAAATGCATTTACCGCAAATGTATAATGCTGCATGGAAACCCCAAATTTCTTCTTAATATTCTTCTTTTCAATATAACGTGATTCCATCAACTGATATTGCTCTACAACCTGTCTTGCATAACTTAGAAATTCCATTCCCTCCTGTGTAACGGATACTCCACGGTTACTTCTCTTAAACAGTTCTGTCCCGATTTCTTTTTCTAATTCTTTTACTGCTAGAGACAGACTTGGCTGTGAAATAAATAGGCTTTTTGCTGCTTCATTCATAGATCCTGTATCTGCGATCGCAATAATATATCTTAACTGTGTTAATGTCATGATTCTTCCCTTCCTTATCTTTTGAAACAATTTCTTTCTCTATATATGGTATGTTTCTTTTCTGTCTGTGGTCTATTATACTTGATTTTCCTTTGCTTGTCTTATGATTTTTGAAAGAAATCTTCTTGACAGGATGCTTTCCTTTGTCTTATAATAATGAACGTCGCAATAGTTAGAATTCTAACTATTAGCTTTCTAATCATAAAGGAGCATCATAATATATGTATGAATCATCTTACCACTACCTTCTGATGTCCAATCATTTAGGATTCCAGAAGAAAGTCATGGCCATCTTAAAGCCGCTTGGTTTATCAACTGGCCAGCCTAAGGTCTTAGACCATCTTCGATATCATAATGGTGCCAGTCAAAAAGACATTGCCCATGCTTGTCATATCGAACCAGCTTCCTTAACTTCCATTTTGAATCGAATGGAAAAACAAAACATGATCGAACGTAAAATCTTAAATGGAAACCGCCGGTCATATCATATTTTCCTTACCGATTATGGGATGGAACAGTCTGAATCGATTGAAAAAGCTTTCTTGACTCTTGAACATGAAGTTTTTTCTGGAATTTCTAATACTGAAAAGGAACAGTTTTTAAAGATCTTTGAAAAACTATATCAAAATATTACAAAAGAGGAGTAAATTACATCATGGAAAAACTAAAACGTTATATCATCTTTTTTATTGGACTTTACATTAACTCCCTTGGAGTTGCCCTGATCACAAAAGCAAGTCTTGGTACATCACCAATTTCATCAATTCCTTATGTACTAAGTCTTAATTTCCCATTTACACTTGGAAATTTCACAATTTTCTTCAGTCTGTTTTTAATCTTTTTACAGTTGCTGATCTTAAGAAAAAATTTTAAACTAGAACATTTTTTACAGATTCCGATTTCTGTATTATTTGGGTATTTTATTGACTGGTCTATGATCCTTCTTGGATTCGTAAACCCTCATTTATATCTGATGAAATTGATCTATCTGTTAATTGGATGTCTGATTCTTGGATTTGGTGTGTATACCGAAGTACTTGCTAATGTTGCGATGCTTCCTGGGGAATCTTTTGTTCGTGCCATTGTAATGACATGGCATACAGAATTCGGTGTCACTAAGATCTGTTTTGACGTATCTATGACAGTGATCGCTGGTGTTCTTTCCTTTGTATTCGCAGGTAAATTAGACGGTGTTCGTGAAGGTACTATCATTGCCGCTTTGCTTGTTGGATTTATCGCACGTTTGCTTGGACGTTTCTTATCTTTTGTGGAACCTATGCTTTTCACAGAATCACAGACTGCCGAAAATTCCGAAGTTTCTGCAGATTCAGCAAATACTCCTACTGTCATTGCAATCGCACGTGAATATGGAAGCGGTGGACATGATCTTGGAGAAGCTCTTGCGAAACGTCTTGGATTTGATTTCTATGACAATGAGATCATTCAGATGGCTGCCGGATCTACTGGTTATGATCCTGAATTTATTAAGAATAATGATGAACAGATGCGAAGCTCTCTTCTCTATGACCTTGTCAATCAAGCATACTCTCATGCACCACAAAACCCAGCTCCTAAAGATAATATCTTTGCGGCAGAATCTAAGGTAATTCTTGATCTTGCTTCCAAAGGAAATTGTGTTGTGATCGGTCGTTGTGCAGATTATATCTTAAGAAACCGTCCTCATTGCATGCGAATATTTTTACATGCCCCCGCTGAATACCGTGTGAAACGAATTATGAGAACCGAAAATTTATCACATGATGCAGCACTGACCAAAGCAATTGAGATGAACCGAAAACGTTCTGATAACTATCATTATTATACACATCAGCCTTGGGGATTATCCAGAAATTATCATCTAACACTGGATACTTCTCTTGGAGATGATTTTGTTCTTGATAGTATTTGTAAAGGATTGAAACATATTCAGTAATTTTATGATGATTGTAAAAAGGATAGATGCCTTGATTCTATGGCATCTATCCTTTTTCATTTAATACTTTCTTTTGGAAACTGAAATATAAAACTTGTTCCTTCTCCTTTTTTACTTTCCACTCGTATTTTTCCACCATGTACTGCTACGATAAAACGAACCATTGAAAGACCAAGTCCTGTTCCTCCATTTTCTCTGGAGCGGCTTTTATCTACCCTGTAAAATCGATCCCAGATCTTAGGTAGATGTTTTTGATCAATTCCAATCCCATCATCTTTTACTTCTCCTATGATCAATTCTCCCTGATTTTTCCACAAAATCTCAATATGGCCATGTTCTTTTCCATAGCTGATCGCATTCTGAACAAGATTCATCATCATTCGTAATAATAACGTATGATTTCCCATCATCTTTATATCCAAATCATTGGAAACAGATATCTGTATCTTCTTTTTATTTGCCTGCTCTTGCAATTCTTCTACAACAACTTCTGTCAATAGTCCAAGATCCACCTCTTCCATATCATAAGATTCTTTCATCTCACCCCTTGCGATCATTAGCATCTCACTGATCAATTTTGACATACGCCTTGCCTGCCTTAAAATGATCATGATCTCTTCTTTTTCTCCTTTTTCTAATGTTGGATCTTCTATTAAATATTCACATTGAGAAATGATCACAGTCACTGGAGTTCGAAGTTCATGGGATACATCTGCTGTAAACTG
The DNA here is from genome assembly GCF_025567365.1 of Anaerostipes amylophilus. Classification (NCBI taxonomy): domain Bacteria; kingdom Bacillati; phylum Bacillota; class Clostridia; order Lachnospirales; family Lachnospiraceae; genus Anaerostipes; species Anaerostipes amylophilus. The sequence goes on from NZ_JAOQJG010000007.1 coordinate 43,001, forward strand.
TTGCTCTTTTTCAAAGGATTGTTCCAGTCTTTCGAACATTTGATTAAATTTCTGTGATAGTTCATACAATTCATCTCTTGCTTTTGGCAATGGAAGTCTTTTTGTAAGATCCTTTCCATAACTGATGGTTTCTACCTGATCACAGATTCGATCAACTTGCTTTAATGCACGTTTCAACATAAAATATCCTGTCGTTCCGATCAATAAAATAAACAATGGATATAAAACGAGCATCATTTTCTGAGATGTTGTCATAAATACTTCGATTGCATGAATGGATGTGATTCCCCTGATCCATATTACCTTATTTTGTCCATAGGTATATACACTATCATATACCATCCATTTACTGCTGCCTGATTTAATAACCCTTGGTGTATGGGATTTTAACATTGTCTGTTTCGGAAATTTCTCTGGCATTGTACCATACAGTAATTTTCCATTGTCGTCATATACACAAAACATGACTCCATCTTCATAAAACTTGGTATCTTCTGATAAATAATAGGTTCCATCCTGAAACTGGAAATTCGAAGAAAATCCTGTCACTGCTGTACTGACTTCTTCTTCCGTCGCTGAAATCCCGACTTTATCGACAAAGTAAAACATAAAGCCAAGAACCATTCCCAAAATAAGCGCAATGATCCCTGTATACCACAACGTGATCTTTTTCTTGATCGTCATCTGCTTCATCATTCTTTCCTCATCACATAACCTGTCCCACGCACTGTATGAATCAATTTTTTGTCATATCCAGCATCAATTTTCTTTCTCAGATAGCGGATATATACATCAATCACATTCGATCCTCCTTCAAAGTCATAATTCCAGGCATTTTGTTCAATCTGCTGCCTTGTCATCACGATATTCTGATTGCGCATCAGACATTCTAACACCATAAATTCTTTTGATGACAAACTAATCTCTTTTCCAGCTCTTGTTACAACTTTCGTATCTCGATCCAGAATAAGATCTGCAACCTTTAACTGATTCGTTATAAATTGTGGTTTTCTTCGCATCATCACACGAATTCTTGCAAGTAGCTCTTCAAACGCAAATGGTTTGATCAAATAATCATCGGCTCCAAGATCAAGCCCCTTTACTCGGTCATCAATGCCATCTCTGGCTGTCAGTAAAAGAATCGGGGTATCATTTCCAGTCTGTCTAACTTCCTTTAAAACTGTAAAACCATCCTTCCCAGGAAGCATAATATCGAGAAGAATTCCATCATATGATGTCATTTCCATGTAATCTAAAGCTTCTTCTCCATCTCCACAGACATCCACACTGTAATGTTCTCTTACCAGACGTTTCTTTATAATATTTCTTAAATCTTTTTCATCTTCAACAACTAATATTCTCATAATGTCTTTATTATAATACAATCTGTTTTCTGAATCTAGTTTTCATTTTTAATGTTCTTTTAATCTTTGTTGGTTATGATATTTATAACAAAAAGAAATCAATTCAACCAAACGAAAGGAGTTTATCATGAAAAAAATATTATTTTTATTATTCGCATGTTCTATCATTTTTACTTTTGCAGGATGCAGTTCTTCAAAGAAAGATTCTGCCGAAGCTACCACAACGCAGGAAATTGCAACAACTGCTTCCAATACGAAGAATACCACCGATTCTTCTACCTCTGATTCATCTGCGAAAAATGATTCTTATGATTTTTCGGCTTATAAAAAAAGAATCAAAAAACTCACTAAAAAAGTAAACAATGCAAAATCTTCTTCCAATGCATCCGTCAACGAAAAAAGATTTTACACTTTAAAAAAGGAACTCGATGTAGTAGATGATGAACTAGATCATCTGGATGATGAATTTGAGCATACTTATGAAAATGGTAAACTGAGTTTCAAAACTTACAAATCCAGAGAAAAGACAATAGAAAAACTTGAAGATCAACTTGATCTTTTGGAAGATGCCTTGGAAAATAAATTTGGGATTGATGATTGATTTATAAATAACACAAGGGATTGTCCCATCTTGTCTTTGTTATTTGTTTCATCCTATTATTCATTTTAGCACCATATTGCCTTTTACATATTTTTAAGTCTTCCGTCATCAAGCTTTAAAAACTGCAACAAAATCTCCATCTTCAGTCGATCCACATGATCTTCCCAATCAATCTTCACCAGATCATTCACTTTATCAATTCTCTTTCGGATCGTATTGATATGCACATACATTTTCTCTGCGGTCACACTGTAGTTCATATTGTTTTCGAGATAGATCTTTAATGTCTTTAATAATTCAATATTCTTCTCTTCTTCCATCAACTCCCTATACTTCCTCAGCATCTCTTTTAACTCATTCTCAGGAATTTCAATCCATGTTAAAGGTCCTAACATTTCATATTCCCAGATATCTTTTTCTGGGAATATGATACTTCCCATCTTTAATACTTTCTGACATTTTTTTACACATTCTCTGACTTCAAGCAGTGTCTTTTCTTCCTGACAGATTCCAAATTCTAATTTCATATCAGCAAATTTTAATCCGATGTATCTTTGGAATTCTTTTAATAAATCCGTGGTTGTGTCTTTGGTCCAGAGTGTGCTGTTGTGAATCTTTTCTGCTTCTAATAAGATCAATCCGTCATTTTCATCCAGAAAAGCGATCTTTCCGATCTTTCCTAACTTGCTTTGATGGAAGTCTTCCAAAAATGTGTTTCTTTCATTTCGTGCGTTATATTCTTCGTTACATTGATGGAACACAATGTACTGATAGGCTGTATTTACAGAAATTCCTTGAATATTCGCCTGATAGAACAGTTTCTTAGCATCTTTTTCTGTGTAATCAAGAGCAAAATGAATGAAGTTCTCAAATCCGATATTTCCCATATTTTCTGCGATCATAATCTGTTCGTAAACTCCCTGCAAGGTTAAAAAAGCGATACGAATGGCAAATTCATCGTAGTAATCAATAAATTCTCTGGATTCCATCACGACAAAGTATGCCTGCACGATATCTTCCATGACAATTGGAATAATGATCCAACTGACACGTGGTCCTGCTAAATTGCCTGGATTGATCAGACGGATCCTTGCCATGTTGATGTAATCGCATAAGGTATGTTTCGTATACGGCATGGATGGTTCCCAGTAATCACTTTCGGATAATCCGAAGGATTCTGTGATACGTTTAAAGTCTGGAGAGCTGTAGTAGCTTTTTTCTTCGGCAAGATCATAGATAAATGCTGGGAATTTCATCTCGACCTCTACGGCTCTAAGGATCTTATTGATTTTCTGGACTTTGTAGGACTGATCTGATACTTGCAGATGGTTATTGCTGTGGACTTTGAATCTTCGGATCGTTCGGTTCATCACCGCGGTATTGATCTGACTCATCAGTTCCATCCATGGAACGGAAAATGGCATACTGATGAGCGGAATCTCATATTCGTCAAACAGATCGATCAGCCGCTGTGGAATCTCGTCAAGATAGCGGCCTCGCTTGATCATCATCGCGGAGGTTCCCTGCATACTTCCTGACTTGAATGCTTCTTCGAGGCAGTCTGGTTCTTGATCTAATACATATCCTGAGGAAAGGATCAGCTCTTTTCCTTTTGCCCAGCGCAGGGCATCGGGTGCTTCAAGGAGGGTTGTTCCCTGAATTTCTTTGTGTAAGCCTGATTTTCCTGCGATAACATGATAGTCTTTAAAATATTCTAGTGTCAGTAATTCCTTGACGGCGATTCCCATTCTTCGTTTCCTCCATTCTTTATCGTGTTTCTTCTATTATAATATCTATTTTCTTATATGAAACACAATCTATACGAAAAAATCCGGCTCCCATCAATAGGAACCGGATGCTTCTTTGCATATCGATCATTCTTCATACATCGGTGTGTATGGTTCTTTATTTCGTTCCTTAAATTCTTTTGTGATCTTCGCTAAGACCTGTGGTTTCGTGAAGAGATCATAGGCAATTCCTGCTACCACTTTGGATGCATATAAGGCACCTTTATCTCCAATGGAAGTTCCTCCGCTTGCGGTTGCCTGCCATGTATGTGGAGAGCATCCGATCGGCCAGCATGCTGTTGTAAACAAACAGGTTGGCATGATTCTGCTGACATCTCCAGTATCGGAGGATGCACTAAGTTCTGCTTCTTTCCACTTATCTCTTGGTGAAACACCCAAGATCATTGCTTCATCATAGACTTGGTGAAGATTTTTTTCTTTCTCTATGATACCCTGTTCCACGGTTTTCTGCAACTCTTTTGCAAATTGGAGTTCTTCTTTTGTGTACTTTGGTCCATCTGCTTCGATCAGGTTTGCATATGCAAGATCTGCAAATGCTTCATTTGTGGATAACTCGCAGCATCCACATTCCATTTCGATATCCACAGTTGTCTCTGTCATCATCGCTGCACCTTGAGCGACTTTCTTTAAGCGCTCCATGGTACTTTTGACATCTGCCATATGTGGTGCTCTTACAAAATACCATGCACTTGCTTTGTCTGGCACGATATTTGGTGCAAATCCGCCACTGTCTGTAGAGTAATGGATTCTTGTGCGGTCAATGACGTGTTCTCTTAAGTAGTTTGCTCCAACACTCATCAGTTCCACAGCATCCAAAGCGCTTCTTCCCTGTTCCGGTGCAAATGCTGCATGAGAAGAGACTCCATGAAAGTAAAAATGTGCGGATGCATTAGCAAGGTATGCATGATCATGTGCCATGTTTGTACTGGATGGATGCCATGTAACGGCAGCATCACATCCATCAAACATATGATAATATGCCATTTTTACCTTTCCACTTAACAGCTCTTCTTCTGGACATCCATAAAATCTTACCGTTCCTTTTTTATTTCCTTTCTCCAAAAAACGTTTGATCACAATGGCTGCAGTTGTGGCTGCGGCGCCTAGCATATGGTGTCCACATCCGTGTCCAACACCATCTTCGGATACCATTTCTCTTGTGACATCTGCTTTTTGTGATAATCCAGGAAGTGCATCGTATTCTCCAAGGATTGCGATAACTGGTTTTCCTTCCCCATATTGTGCAATAAATGCATGTTCTAAATGTTCGTTATTTTCAATCGTGAATCCTTCTTCACTCAAAAGTTTTCTTAAGTAATTGGCGGATTCCCTTTCATTTCCAGATAGTTCCGGATGATTCCATAGTGTATGACAGATTTCCTGACACAAAGATTCTAAGCCTTGTACTTCATCATAAACATCCTGTTTGATCATTTTATCGCCTGCTTTCTATTCCTTTGTTGTATTTTTTAAGGTTGCCATTCCAACGGCAATACTTACGAAGACGCATCCTAATGTTCCAAGCCAGTTTGATGCTCCTGGTAACCAGTTAAAGTATCCCATTCCAATCATGAAATATAAGATGACCGCAAATACAACCATAATGACACTGTGTTTTTTCATTTTCATTCCAAACTGTACTAATAAAGCTCCAAATAAGGCTGGTAATAAGTAGTTTAACGCTGCTTTAATACTTTCTGGAAGCATTGCTAATACAGAAGTTCCAAGGATCGCTCCGATCGTAAGAACAGATACATTAATTACGATAGATACTGCCATTCCAAGAGTTGCAACGACAGATCCTTTTTCTGTTCCTGGCTCTACATCTGCTGCCACCTGTGCCATACTTGCACATGGGATTCTCATATTAGAGATATTTCCAGATAAGAATGCCATATAAGTTCCAGCAGCTCCAACAACTGGGAAGTAAGAGATCGGTTCTACAAACCATAACACTCCAAATGCACTGGCACCACTGATAAATGCAGTTAACAATGCAGCTGGTTTTGGTAAGATTCCATAGATGATGGCTAATACAAGTGCTGGAGTAAAAGAAAGAAGAACTCCAAGGTATCCTGTAATCTTACCGATCTTATTGACTTGTGGTACATATTCTTTATTATAATAATCCTGATTGTTCATCGTATCTTCCTCCTGCTTATACTAATGCTGTGATGATCATGGCTCCAAGAATTGTGATCGTTAAAGACCATTCTTTTAACCATCCGATATCTTTTTTATTTGCAACTTTCGTAAGTACAAACATGATCACTGCTCCAAGCACACATGCTAAGGCATTCTTCCATGCTCCGCTCATTGTGATCTGGTCTGCTTTCATCATCATTGAATAAAATGGTTTTGCAAGATGGCTTGCACACATTGCTGAGAATACACCGATGATGGCACAGGAAGCAATCGTTGTTAGTGTTCCTGTGTTTCCTTTGGAAATCTTATGTTCAATCTTATCCATCTTATTTGCTGAAAATGTTGCAAATAATGCCCATCCGATAGAACAAAGGATCATCGTCCATACGGCCATTCCTAAAGCTTCTGGTGTTAAAGTATCAGTTCCAAGCTGCACTCCAACAGCGGATGTTCCAAGTCCTGCTGCGATAGATTCAAACATAACGGATCCGATCATAGATAATCTCATCCATCCGATTGGTCCGCCAACAGATACTAACAGAGAAAGCATCGCACTTAATACAACGATGGATGGTCCGATTGATGTTACCGCACTGCTTTTCATTGCTTTTTTCATCTGTTTGTCATTAAGTCCTAATTTCTTTCCTGATTTATAAGCACCCCTTGCAAATAAAACTGCCTGTAAAATGACAAATGCAACTGGAAGTGCACAGGCAAGCCACATTGGGATACTGTTTGCGATTTTCATTGCGTCCATATTTTTATCCTCCTTATCGGTCCGTGTGTTTTGTATGCAATTATCTTACCTGTTTTGTCATGGAAATGGTATGAAAATTTTTTCACTTTTTTATATCACTGCTTAGTTTTTGAATATTTTTATAATTATTTTCTTTATTTGGTGAAGATTTTTTCATTTTCCAGATCATTACAAAAAAGACTGCCGCTTAATGCGACAGCCCCTTTTCCCTTGAGTTTTCATTATTTAAATGGGTGTTCATGTGTTTATGGTTTTATTATAACAAATTTTGAAATTTACAATAGGACCTTTTTTTCTTTTTTTATGTCTTTATTTTACTTTTTATTAACATAATCGCACGTTTTTCAATCCGACTCACATAAGATCTTGAAATATGAAGCTCTTTTGCTACTTCTTTTTGTGTCATTGGCTTTCTTCCATAAAGTCCATATCGCATGATCAGTGTTTTCTTTTCCTTATTCATCTCCATTTTTTCTAATTCGTCATAAATCTGTTTGATATTTTCTTTTTGTTCCATCTTTTTCAGAAAATCTGTTTCCTGTGTCCCTAAAATATCTAACAGATGAATCTCATTTCCTTCTTTATCGACACCGATCGGTTCGTAAAGTGATGTATTTTTTGAAGTCTTTCTTTCCTGACGAATCATCATTAATAATTCATTTTCTATACATCTTGCAGCATAGGTTACAAGGCGATGGCCTTTGCTGATATCGTAGGTATTGATCGCTTTAATAAGCCCAATCGTCCCAATTGAGAGCATATCTTCTTTCTCTCTGTCTAAATTATGATATTTCTTTACAATATGTGCAACTAAGCGAAGATTGTGTTCCACTAGCAAATTTCTTGCATTGATATCTCCCTTGCGGCTTAGGATCAGATAATGTCGTTCTTCCTCTGGTGATAAAGGTTGTAAAAACTCTTGCAAAAGAAAAGCACCCTTCTAAGCCTTTTTATCATACTATGATAAGTTACTTAGAAAAGTGCTTTTCCATCTTTATTCTGAATTCTTTGTTGATAGATCTTAATTCTCTTCTTCTACAACTTCTTGTCTGCGTAAAAGATATCCATCTTTAATCTCTTCTCCAAAATCAACATATACCATCTGTTTTGGATGTGGTGCGGATTCCATAGCTCTTCCGTCTTCATCTTCAATTGCTCTTACAACAACTTCTTTGTTTGTTCCATCTGGAATCATGACTTCGATTGTCTCTCCAACAGAGAATTTATTCTTCTGCTCTAAAAGTGCGTATCCTTTGTCATTATGTCCCTGAACAATTCCGATATATGTGCAATTCTTGATATAAGTATTACTGTCATAAATCTGGGATGTCTCATCTGTCTTTCCGAAATAGAATCCTGTTGTGAACTGACGATATGTGCATTTTGCAATCTCTTCTTTGTAGTAATCCATATTTTCTTTATATTTCTCTACAGATTCTTTGCAGTCATCGATTGCTTTTCTGTATGTTCTTGCAACGGTTGCAACATACAGTGCTGTTTTCATACGTCCTTCAATCTTTAAGCTGTCAATTCCGGCATCTAAGATCTGGTCGATGTATTCGATCATATTTAAGTCTTTGGAGTTAAATATATATGTTCCACGTTCATTTTCATATACTGGCATATATTCTCCTGGTCTTGTCTGTTCCATTACGGAGTATTTCCATCTGCAAGGATGTGTGCATTCTCCGCTATTTGCATTTCTTCCTGTAAAGTAATTACTTAACAGACATCTTCCAGAATGGGAAATACACATTGCTCCGTGAATAAATGATTCGATTTCCATATCATCCGGAATGTGGGCACGAATATCCTTAATCTCTTCCAGAGATAATTCTCTTGCGGATACAACACGGCTTGCTCCCTGATCATACCAAAACTTGTATGTCGCATAGTTTGTGCTATTTGCCTGTGTACTGATATGACGGTCGATATCTGGACAAACTTCTTTAGCGATCATAAAGACTCCTGGGTCAGAAATGATCAGTGCATCTGGTTTGATCTCTTTTAATTCTTCGAAATATTTCCTGATTCCTTCTAAGTCTTCGTTATGTGCTACGATATTGGCTGTGATATAAACTTTCACTCCATGTTTATGTGCAAATTCGATTCCGGCCTTGACATCTTCCATAGAAAAGTTTTTCGCTTTGGCACGTAGTCCATACATCTCTCCACCGATATAAACAGCGTCTGCACCATATAATACAGCAACTTTTAATACTTCTAAATTACTTGCTGGAATTAATAATTCAACGTCTCTCATTCGTTATCTCCTGTCTTAATACTGATTGCTACTCCATCTCCTACTGGAAGGATCGTTGTCTCTAACAGTGGGTGATTCTTGATCGTATATAAATAATCTCTCATTCGTTTGTGGATCGTACGGTCTCTTCGTTCAATCGCATAACGTGATTTCGCTACATCTCCATCCTGAAGTACATTATCAGATACTAAAACACCATCTGGTGCTAATAATCTTAATACATCTTCTAAAAAATGAATATACTGTCCCTTCGCTGCATCCACAAAAATAAGGTCATACTTTCCATCTAATTCTTTTAAAATCTCAATTGCATCACCTTCAAGCAATGTAATCTGATCTTCTTTTCCCTGATTTTTGATATTCTCTTTTGCTTTCTTGATTCGTTTTTCATTTCGCTCAATGGTTATGATCGTTCCACTTTCTGGCTGGTAACGATTCATATAAAGAGAAGAAAACCCAACCGCTGCTCCTACCTCTAAGATCTTCATCGGTTTCTTTAAAAGGACCAGAGTCCTTAAAAGTTCTTTCGTCTCTGGTTTGACGATCGGAACGTGATTGACTCTGGCCTCTGCTTCGATCTTACTTAGATCATTCTTCTCTTCTTTCATCAATGAGCGGATATATTCTGTGATATTTAAATCCACTATCATTGTATGATCTCCTCTGATACGTGATCTCCGCATAAAATACCCATGATATCATCCATTCCCTGTGATTGTGTAAATTCATACCTTCCAGGAAGAAATGAATTCTTCTTGTATTTTGAAAAATATTTGCGGATCACAAATCTTGCCTTTCCATAAATCAGTTTCTTTGAAACGAGTGTTTCGGCAACTTCCTCTTCTGACTCATTCTCTGTGACGCTGATCGTTACCTTCTTATGGCTCTGTGCATTATATGGCTGATTAGAAAATGTCTGTTCTGCCACAAAATATGCTCCATAGAAAATACAGAAAATCGCACAGATTAAAAATGCTCTGCCTAATGTCTTAAAAAACAGCTGCCATGCTTCTGATTCAAAGAATTTCTTTTGTTTTGAAAGACTCATCTTAAACCTCTGTGATAATTGGAAGAATCATTGGATTACGCTTTGTTTTCTTCCAAATATAATTGCTAAGCTCATCCTTGATCTTTGTCTTGATTCTTGCCCAGTCGGTAATGTTACGTTCTAAACATTCTTCGACCGCATCTCTTGCAACTTCTCTTGCACCTTCCATCAAAGATTCTGATTCTCTAACATATACAAAACCTCGAGATACAATATCTGGTCCTGCAAGAATTACATTACCATGTTTCTGTAATGTGACAGTTGCAATGATCAGTCCGTTCTGAGACAGCATCTTACGATCATTCAATACGATATTACCAACATCTCCAACTCCAAGTCCGTCAACTAGGATTCCTCCTGCCTGAACTTTTCCAGTGATCTTTCCTTGTCTCTTATTAAGCTCTAGAATATCACCTTCCGCAAGTACAAATGCATTCTCCTTTGGAATTCCCATCTCAATAGCAAGTTCACGGTGACGCATCAGATGACGATATTCTCCATGAACAGGAATTGCATACTTAGGTTTTGTCAGTGCATAAATAAGTCTTAATTCCTCACGGCACGCATGCCCAGAAACATGTGTATCTTCAAATACAATCTGTGCACCTTTTAGTGCAAGTTCATTCATAATCTTTGAAATATTCTTCTCATTTCCAGGGATTGGACTTGAGCTGAATATGATCGTATCACTTGGTACGATGGATACTTTTCTGTGAGTTGAGTTTGCCATACGAGATAATGCTGCCATTGTCTCTCCCTGGCTTCCTGTTGTGATTAAAACAATCTGATCGTCAGGATAATTCTTAATCTGATCAGTTTCAATTAATGTGTTCTTTGGAATCTTGATATACCCTAATTCGGACGCTGTTGAGATAATATTTACCATGCTTCGTCCTTCTACTGCAACTTTTCTTCCATACTTATGTGCGGAATTAATGATATGCTGTACACGATCCACATTCGATGCAAATGTTGCAATGATCATACGCCCTTTTAGATGTTCTGCAAACAGACTATCCAGACGTTTACCTACATTCTTCTCCGATGGTGTATAGCCTTGTCGTTCTACGTTTGTACTATCTGCCATCAATGCCAGAACCCCTTTACTTCCAAGTTCTGCAAATCTTGCAAGATCGATTGCTTCTCCAAATAATGGAGTATGATCAATCTTAAAGTCACCAGTATGCACGATCACACCAGCTGGTGTTGTGATCGCAAGTGCTGCTGCATCCGCAATACTGTGATTTGTCTTAATAAATTCTACATTAAAGATTCCAAGTTTTACTTTGTCACCATGTGTTACAACATGGCGTTCCACGTTATTTAAGATACCGTGCTCTTTTAATTTATTCTCGATCAGTGCCATTGTAAGTTTTGTAGCATAGATCGGTACATTCAATTCCTTCTCAAAATAAGGAATCGCCCCAATATGATCCTCATGACCATGGGTAATAACCAGTCCACGAATCTTGCTTGCATTGTCCTTTAAATATGTGATATCAGGAATAACTAAATCAATTCCTAACATATCTTCATCTGGAAACGCAAGTCCACAGTCCACGATCAAAATCTGGTTATTGCATTCAAATGCTGTGATGTTCATTCCAATCTGGCCGAGTCCGCCAAGTGGAATGATCTTTACTGAGCTAGGCTTTCTTCTAGGCATTGGTCTTCTTCCTCTTGCCTGATAATTATTCTTATTGTATGATCTCTTGTTATCATTTGAATAATAATTGTTTCGTTTTGTTTTTGCCTGCTGTCTTACCTGATTGTCCTTCAACTTTCTTCCTCCATATCTTTGTAAGTCTGACAATCTATTGTTTTAAACACTCTTATATATATTATAAACTCACTTCAAGTCCATCTAGTAATGCATTAAAAATATCTGAGATCATATCCAGTTCTTTATCGTCTTCTACGATCTCATAGGACACATAATCATCCTCTAGCTGCACTTCCTTCATGATCAGTACAACGCTCTCATCTTCACTTGATGCTTCACAATCTTCTACCAAAAGGTAGGTATGTCCTGCGATCGTTGTCTGTTCTATGACACGAAATTCAATCTCTGATCCATCTTCGTCCAGAAAAAGAATCTTATTATCTGTTTTACTCATTGTCTATTCCTCCTATAGGGAATCAAGATATCCCTGTAAAATCATAGATGCAGCGATCTGATCGATCACTTTCTTACGGTTTTCGCGTCTTACGCCGCTCTCCATCAGCACTTTCTCTGATGCTACTGTTGTCAGGCGCTCGTCCCATAGAATTACTTCTAATCCTGTACGACGCACTAAGGCATCGCGGAAAGATAGAGTATCTTCTCCGCGTTCACCTACTGTATTATTCATGTTCTTTGGGAGTCCTAAAACGATCTTCTCAATATCATATTCTTTCACAAGTTCTTCAATTCTTGCATATGTCTTTCTTAACTTATTCGCATCTTTTCTTGTGATCGTCTCAAGCGGCTGTGCAGTAATGCGAAGTTCATCACTTAATGCTACTCCGACCGTCTTTGTCCCATAATCTAACCCTAATATTCTTCTCATAATATCACGGTCTCTACTTTAATCTTGTCTCAATATAGTTCTCAAGCAATGCCTCGATCAAGTCATCACGTTCAACTTTATTGATGATGCTTCTTGCATTGTTATGACTGGTAATGTATGTTGGATCTCCAGACATAATATATCCTACCATCTGGTTGACAGGATTATATCCTTTCTCCTGCAGTGCTTCGTATACACGCTCTAAGATCATGTGTACATCCAGTTCTTCTTTTACAACCGAAAAATGTTGTGTTCGATTATTATCCATAATTATCACGTCCCTTTCATTTATTTATCATTTTAATATAAAATGTATGAAATAGCAATGGAAATCATAAAATTTTCCATTCACTTAACACTTTGCCAGCACATATCCATCATCTAAAACTTGTAGTAATTTTACTTTAATGATCTTATTTTCTAATGGTTCTTCACTGTAAAGTGCAACTTTCATATACTCTTTTGTGTGCCCCGTATAATAATGATCTTTTCCGTGCATTTTTTCCTCGATCAACACTTCTTTGACCATTCCTAATTGTTTTGTCTCAAATGCTTTCTGATGTTGTTTTGACATTTCCAGTAAAATATTGCTGCGTTTTGCTTTGATCTGATCATCGATCTGTGGCTTCATATCTGCTGCACGTGTTCCTTTACGGATAGAATATTTAAATATGTGCATCTCATAGAGATTGATCTCTTCTAAGAATTCTCTTGTCTGTTCAAATTCTTCATCTGTCTCCCCTGGAAAACCAACGATAATATCTGTTGTAAGTGCTGGATATTCAAAATGTTCTCTGATCGCTTTGCATTTTTCTCTGATATCCTGTGTTGTATACTTACGATTCATTCTTTTTAGCACACTGTCACATCCACTCTGCAATGAAAGATGGAAATGTGGGCAAAAACTTTCAATCTTTGAAAGACGATCTAATGTGTCTTTTGTAATAAATCCAGGTTCTAATGATCCCAGACGGATTCTTTTGACCCCATCAATTTGTGCAATCTCTTCTAGCAGATCGATCAATGTAATATCTCCAAGATCTTTTCCATAAGAAGTTACATGAATTCCTGTAATAACAAATTCCTGGCACCCATGTTTTGTTAAATTCGCAATCTCTTCTAAGATATCTTCTACCTTACGGCTTCGCACTCTTCCTCTTGCATAAGGAATAATACAGTAAGAACAAAACTGGTTACATCCATCTTGAACTTTGATATACGCTCTTGTATGTTCTTTTAACTGTTCTACATATAAAGATTCATATTCCTGATCCTGTGCAATATCAATGACTTCGATGGACTCTTCAACAGATTCCATCTCTCCCATATGTTCTTCTAAAATCTTAATCAGGTCTTTCTTTTTATTATTCCCAACGATCAAGTCAATATTAGTATCTTTTGATAATTCATCTTTTCCAACCTGTGCATAGCAGCCAACAGCTACTACTACAACATCTGGATTCTTCTTTTTAGCACGATGAAGCATCTGTCTTGATTTGCGTTCCGCCATATTTGTTACGGAACATGTATTTACAATGTAAATATCTGCTGCTTCTTTCGGATCAACCATCGTAACCCCTGCTTCTTTAAGCATTCCATACATGGCATCCGTTTCATATTGATTTACCTTACAGCCAAGTGTTACAATAGCTGCTCTTTTTCCTTGTAAATTCATACAATTCCTTTCTTAGTTGACTTTTTCGGCAAATGCGAGTACACTATCCTTGTTAATTGGAAGGAGTATTATCCCATGTATGATACATTGATCAAACTGAATTCCATCAAAGAGCTATACTCATTTGTCGATATCCTGAACAATCATTCTGGCACTTTTGAAATCGTTGCCAATGATTATGTCGTGGATGCAAAATCACTGATGAGTATGTTAAGTCTCAATCTTTCTAAGTCTTTAACGCTTTCGATTGATTCGGATGAAACTGATGACATACTTGATCAGCTTAAGCCATTTATTTTACATGAATGATTTCTGTAGAATCAATGGCTTTTTTCATTAAATCATCAATCACATCATCAAGATGTTCTTCTGATTTCTTAATTCTCTTTAAGTTTCCTTTTGTAACCGGATGTTTTGCGACAAAAATCGTACAGCAGTCTTCAAATGGCTGAATAGATGTCTCAAATGTTCCGATCTTTTCTGCAATATCAACGATTTCCTGCTTATCCATACCAATACATGGTCTAAATACTGGCATGTTACATACTTCATTTGTAATTGCTAAGTTATGAATTGTCTGGCTTGCTACCTGTCCAATGCTCTCACCTGTGATCAAAGCGAGGCTTCCACCTTCATTTGCAAAATGTTCTGCAATCTTCATCATATATCTTCTCATGATGATCGTTAATTCTTCATGCGGACATTTCTCATAAATTGCTAACTGAATGTCTGTAAAGTTTACAACATGTAGATTGATCGGTCCCGCATATTTTGCTACGATCTTTGCAAGATCTACAACTTTCTGTTTTGCTCTCTCACTTGTATATGGTGGTGCATGGAAATATGTTGCATCAATGTGTACTCCACGTTTTGCGATCATATATCCAGCAACAGGACTGTCGATTCCTCCGGATAACAATAACATTGCCTTTCCATTAGTTCCAACTGGCATTCCACCTGGTCCTTTGATCTCCTGAGAATAAATATAGATATATTTTCTCACCTCGATATTTACCATAACCTGTGGATGGTGCACATCTACTTTGATTCCCTCGAATGCGTCTAATAACTGTCCTCCGATTTCCATGTTGATTGCCATGGAGTCAAGCGGGAACTGTTTGTCTCCTCTTCTTGCATGAACTTTAAAAGTAAAATCTTTGACTGGATACTGCTCATCAATAAACTTGATGACTGTTTCTGTCAAATGTTCCATATCTTTATTTTCTTCAATGACCATTGGACAGATTCCAACAATACCGAAGACTCTCTGTAATGCTTCAACTGCTTCGTCGTAATCAAAATCATCCTGTGCTTCAACAAACATACGTCCGGATTCTTTTCTTACTTTAAAATCCCCGACTGGTGCCATTGCATGACGGATCTGTTTCATTAATGCGTCTTCAAACATATAACGGTTCTTACCTTTGATGGCAATCTCACCGTATTTGATCAAAAATGCGGTTACTTTCATATTGTTCTCCTTTATTTTCTTTTATGACTTTATTTTCTTACAAATCTTCGAAGCATTGGAACTAATTCTTTTAATGCCTCGATCGTTTGATCAACTTCTTCTTTTGTATTCTCGATGGAAAAACTAAATCGAAGTGTTCCATCTTTAAATTCATCACTTAATGCGATTGCGTTTAATGTTCCGCTGACTGCCTGTTTCTTGTTAGATGAACATGCAGATCCTGAGGATACATAAATTTCTCTGTCTTCTAAAGCATGCAACAAAACTTCACTTCTTAATTTTTTAAAACTGATACTTGCTACGTGTGGTGCTTTCCCTGAATTATCCTTGATATCCTCAATCTCTTTGATCCTCTCCTGAAAGTATTCTTTGACTTCTCGGATCTTTTCAGCATTCTCATATTTTTTACCAATCATTTTCTCACATGCAACAGCTAATCCTACAATTCCCGGTACATTTTCAGTTCCAGAACGCATTCCTTTCTGCTGTCCACCTCCAAAAATAATTGGAGAAATCTTTGTTCCTTCTTTGATATATAAAAATCCGATTCCTTTTGGTCCATGAATCTTATGACCGCTTGTGGATAATAAATCGATCCCCATATTCTTTGGAATAATCGGGAGTTTTCCGTATGCCTGAATCGCATCCACATGGAAGATCGTATTCGGATTCTTTGCTTTGATGATCTTCGCGATCTCTTCAATTGGTTCAATTGCCCCAATTTCATTATTAACCATCATACAGGATACAAGAATCGTATCTTCTCTAATGCTTTCTTCTAACTGCTTAAGATCAACGATTCCTTCTGCATCAACATCTAAATATGTCACTTCATATCCTTCTTCTTCCAGATGATACATTGGTTCATATACAGATGCATGTTCTACCTTTGTTGTAATGATATGCTTCCCTTTGCGACGATTGGCCATCGCTGTTCCGATGATTGCTGTATTATTTGATTCTGTTCCTCCAGAGGTAAATAAAATCTCTTTTGGTTTTGCTCTTAATGTTTTGGCAATTAATTCTTGTGCAGCTTTTACTTTATTCTCTGCTTCAATACCTTTCATATGTTTCGCAGATGGATTTCCATACGTGACCTGCATTGCGTCCTGCATTGCTTCTACAACTTCTGGAAATACGCAGGTTGTCGCTGCATTATCAAAATAAATCATGTCACTTTCTCCTCTATTCTTCTATTGTAAACATTAAAATAGATAAAACTGTCATTCCTGCTGTCTCAGTTCTTAAGATACGCTTTCCAAGGCTCATTGTTTTGCCGCCTACGGCTTTGATCTGTTCAATCTCTTCTTTTTCAAATCCACCTTCTGGCCCGATAATGATTCCGATAGACTTCTTCCCTTTTGCCTTGTTGATCAGCTCTTTGGATTCCTGCATTCCTTTTGCTTCTTCATATGGAACAAGCATCAATTCAATATCTTTTACTTCCTCTAAAATTTCTTTAAAGCTTCTTACCTCACGAACTTCTGGAATAATTCCACGTTTTGCCTGTTTGGCTGCACTTAGTGCAATCGTATTCCACCTGCTTACTTTCTTTGCCGCTTTCTTGGCATCAAGTTTTACAACACAGCGTTTCATAGCAGTTGGAACAATCTCTGTCACGCCCAATTCTATGGCTTTCTGGATGATCATCTCCATCTTATCACCTTTTGGAAGTCCCTGATACAGCGTAATCTTTGCTGGAAGTTCTGTTTCCATTCCATGGACATCTTCAATCTTTGCAAGAATCGAATCTTGTGTCCATTCACTAAGGCTGCATTCATATTCCAAATCGGATCCATTGCTTAAATAAACCTTATCTCCTGTTTTCATACGGAGAACGTTCTTAATATGATTTACATCACTTCCCATGATCTCAATCATTCCATCATGAATCTGTTCTTCTTTTATAAAAAATCGGTACATCTCTTACCTCATCTTCGCTGTCATAGAAACCCAGTCTTTCATTCTTCTTGTTTCAATGACATCAAAACCATATGCATTTAATTTGTCAGCAATTTCTTTTTCTTTTGTATCAATGATACCAGAAATAACAAATACTCCGTCTTCTGCCAGAAACTGATCTACGATCTCAATCAGCGGAGAGATAACGTCTGCTAAAATATTTGCTACAACAACTGGATAACATTTTGATCCCAAGGATTCTGCAAATTCTTTATCATCTAATACATTTCCCTGATAAACTTCAAACTGATCTTTACTGATATGGTTTACTTCAAAGTTTTCTTCTGAAGCTGAAATCGCATGTGGATCGATATCTGTAAGAACCGCATGTCCGGCTCCAAGTTTTAATCCGATAATTGATAAAATTCCGCTTCCGCATCCAACGTCTAAAATCTTTGTATCTTCTTTAATGTATGGTTTCATTCCTTCAATACAAAGCTTTGTTGTTTCATGAGACCCAGTTCCAAATGCTGTTCCTGGATCGATCTCAACTACGATCGTATCTTCTGTCTGATCTTCTAATGTCTCCCATGTTGGTTTGATCACGATCTGTTCATCTAAGCGGATTGGTTTGAAAAATTTCTTCCAGTTATTTACCCAGTCTTCTTCTTTTGTCTTATCAAATGAAATTGTTCCAGCTCCGATGTCCATAAATCCACGAAGTCTTTCAAGCATTGCCTGAATCTGCATTGTGATGTGTTCTAAGTTCTCATTCTCATCAAAATAGCAACTGATCTTTGCTTTCCCATCATCTGGTGCAATATCGTCTGGCAGAAGATCCACATACATAACTTTCATCTCTTCTTCTGTCAATGACACATGATCTTCAACTTCCACACCTGTTGCACCAAGTTCTGTAAGTTCATAACTAATCATGTCTTCCGCTGATGTCAATGTATCAATTGTAATTTTATTCCATCCCATGACACTGTGTTTCCTTTCTTTTTCTATCTTATTTTTCTATTTCGTATTCATAACATATCAATTAATTAGTGTATCATAGAAAAGCATGGAATACAAGAAAAAGAGAATCCCCTCTTTATTAGAATTCTCTTTTTCCCATTGTTTTTATTAATTTCTTTGATAATTCTATGACTATAAAATCTGTCCATCAATGGAAATTGTATGCACCTGCCATGGAAGGAATTTCCCAGAATCCTGAATTGCCTTCTTAGCTGCATTTTCAAGTCCTCCACAGCAAGGAACTTCCATTCTTACGATCGTTACACTCTTAATATCATTATTAGCAATGATCTGTGTCAATTTCTCACTGTAATCTCCTTCGTCAAGTTTTGGACATCCAATTAGTGTCACTCTGTTTTTGATAAATTCCTGATGGAAATTTCCATAAGCATAAGCTGTACAGTCTGCTGCAATCAAAAGATTGGCATCTTTAAAATATGGTGCATTGACTGGTACTAATTTAATCTGAACTGGCCATTGGGATAACTGGGAAGATGCATGTACTGACTGCTCTGTCTGTACTTCTTCCTTATGATTTATCATCTTCATCCTTGTTCCTGGACATCCATGGAATACTGGCTTTTCTTCTTTATCTTTTGCTGCCATTTGGGCTTTTTTCTTCATATTGGCTTCGACTGCTTCTCTGTCATATGCAGCTGCCTCACGCTCTATAAAACTGATCGCTCCGGTTGGACAATTTGGCAGACAATCTCCTAAGCCATCACAATAATCATCTCTTAATAACTTCGCTTTTCCATCAACCATTCCGATTGCATCTTCGTGGCATGCATCAGCACAAAGCCCACATCCATTACATTTATCTTCATCAATTTCAATAATTCTACGAATCATTTCTATTCTCCTTTTCTTGACTTTTTATCCTTTACTGTATCGTCAGTATAATCGATGCTTCGAAGAAAGTCTGTTGTTTTTACAACGTTTTTTATTTTTTCAAAATATTTATCATTTTTCTTTATGGCATCCTTTTTACCTATAGAGGACAAAATCTTCTTGCTGGAAAAACACGAAAAAGCAGAAGGCACTCCATAAACCTTCTGCTTTCTCTGTTGTTTATTATTCGAAAATGCCAACAAAGACATGTTCTTCCTGACTATCCAACGAAACAACACTCCATATTCTCTTCATAAAATCTGTCATACATCTGTCGCATTAAGGGAATCAATTTATAAAGTGGTTCCGTCTTACGATGATTGACTTCGTCTTTGATCATCTCTTTGATGATTGCTTCTTTCGTCTCTTTAAGAGTACCATATACACCGACTCTTTCCAATACTTTTTTACATTTTTCTTGATTCTTTCTTCTTTTTAATAACACAAAATCTCCACAACATTTTTTTATATAATAATTTTCTTTCATTCTCATTAACATAATGTTCTCCTTTCCACATACCGTGCCTAAGATCTTTGTCTGATCACAAAGATCTTCTTGAATGGATCATGGACATTATATGCCTTTTGTATACATATTTTGTTGCAAAATCATTACATTTTTATAAATTTTCTCTTAATTTATTATTTATAAATTTATTTTTAATTTCTATTAGTATTTTTATACTGTATGTTGTATACATATAATGATATATTTTACCACTTTACAACACTCGTTAATTCCAGTTATAATATTTAAAGTTGTTTTATGATATCATGCATCAATATTGTCATGGTGTTAACTAAAGAAAGGATTATGTTATGAATTATAAATTAATCGCTGTAGATCTTGATGGAACTCTTTACAATGATGAACCTGCAATTTCCCCAGCAACGATCCAGGCACTGATCAAAGCTCAAGAAATGGGAATTCGAGTTGCAATTTCTTCCGGCCGTCCTCTTCCCGGTCTTTTTCATGCCAGAGATGCTCTTAATCTCCAAAAATATCATGGTATGCTTGTTTCCTACAATGGCGGAAAAGTTGTTGATACTACAAATCACGAGACTCTATATGAAAATACAATTCCTCATGAGCTTGCTGTTGAAGTTTTAAAATATCTTGGAAATTTTCCAGTTGTTCCAATGATCGATGATGGAAATGTTTTATATGTAACAGATAAAAATGCTTACCGTGTCCGTGAAGAAGCTTTAAATGACTCTATGAACTGTGTAGAGGTTTCTTCTTTGATCGATTGTCTGGATTTCCCATTAATTAAGATTCTTACTGCGATTGAACCTGAGAAACTTCCAGATGTCTTTAAAGTGATTGGGAAACCTTATGAAGGAATTCTTGATTTTGTACAGAGTGCTGACTTTTATATTGAAGCAGTCCCTCATGGTACAAGTAAGGCAACCGGGCTTTTAAAGGTTTGTGAAAAACTTGGAATCCATTCTGATCAGATCATTGCTTTTGGTGATGCAAAAAATGACCTTGAAATGATCAAGCTGGCCGGTCATGGTGTTGCAATGGGTAATGCCTGTGATGAATTAAAAGAATGTGCCGATGAAGTTACACTTACTAATAACGAAAATGGAATCGTTCACACTCTAAATCATCTGATCTTTTCATAAAAGTCATAAAAGACCTGATCTCTTAAATTTTATAAAATATATTACGACAAAAAGCGATGAAAGATTAATTCTCTCATCGCTTTTTTATAGAACTTTTCAATTCATTAATTTTGATTATTTTTTATGTTTTCCAAAGAATCCTTTATGTTCTTTATGAGTTTCTTCCTTCTTAGGGACTTCACCCATTGCTTCCTGGAATTTCTGAAGAGCTGCTCTCTGCTCTCCATTCAAATGTTCTGGTACCTGAACTACGAGTGTTACATAGTGATCTCCTCGTACATTCTTGTTACGTACCATTGGCACACCTTTTCCTTTTAAGCGGATTCTGGTGTCTGTCTGAGTTCCTGGTTTGATGGTATATTCATATGGTCCATCCACAGTTGGAATCTGAATCTTACCACCAAGAGCTGCCTGTGTAAAGGAAATTGGTTCTGTAGAGTAGATGGTTGTATCCTGACGTTGGAATTTTGGATGACGTTCTACGATTACTTCTACTAACAGATCTCCTCTTGGTCCCCCATTTGTACCTGGTTCTCCTTTTCCACGGATACGGATACTCTGTCCATTGTCAATACCTGCTGGTACTGTGACTTCAATTGTCTTACGGTTGCTTATATAACCTGTTCCATGGCAATCTGGACACTTATCCCGAATGATCTTACCTGACCCATGACAATCTGGGCATGTCTGAACATTCTGAACAGTTCCGAACATGGACTGCTGTGTAAATACGACCTGACCACGTCCCTGACATTTTGGACATGTTTCTGGATTGGTTCCTGGTTTTGCACCGGTTCCATGACATGTAGTACATTCATCTTTTAATGTAATTTCTATCTTCTTTGATGTACCAAATACTGCTTCTTCAAATGTTACATGGATTCTTGCACGAACATGTGCTCCCTGTGTTGGACGGTTTGCCTGTCTGGCCCCGCCACGGCTTCCTCCACCGAACATACCGCCGAAAATATCTCCAAAGATATCTCCCATATCACCACCGAAGTCAAAACCGCCAAATCCGCCGCCATTAAATCCACCAGCACCCTGCTCAAAGGCAGCATGACCATATTGGTCATACTGCGCTTTCTTTTCAGAGTCGCTTAATATTTCATAAGCTTCTGTTACTTCTTTAAATTTGGCTTCTGCTTCTTTATCTCCAGGATTCGTATCTGGATGATATTTCTTGGCGAGTTTTCGGTAGGCTTTTTTTATTTCTGATGCTGAGGCATTGCGGTCAATTCCCAACACCTCATAGTAATCTCTTTTTTCCGCCATTTTTAGTCTACCTTCTCTTTAAAATTATACTTCTTTGTAGTCACCATCTACAACATCATCATTTGCTGCTCCCTGATTAGCTCCAGCATCTGCTGCTCCCTGAGCTCCCTGCTGAGCCTGTGCTGCTGCTTCATACATCTTAGTAAATAAATTCTGAGCACTTGTCATCAGTTTGTCTTTCTTAGCTTTCAGATCTTCAACCTGAGCATCTGTCATTTCCTGATCTTTTGTAGATTCTACAAGATCTTTTAATTCTTTTAAGTCAGCTTCTACTGCTGCTTTTTCTGTAGCATCTACTTTGTCTCCCGCTTCTTCTAATGCTTTCTCTGTCTGGAATACGATAGAATCAGCTTCGTTTCTTGCATCAATTGCTTCTTTACGTTTCTTATCTGCAGCTTCGAATTCAGCAGCTTCTTTTACAGCTTTATCGATATCTTCGTCAGACATGTTAGATCCAGCTGTAATCGTGATGTGCTGTTCTTTTCCTGTTCCTAAGTCTTTTGCAGATACATTTACGATACCGTTTGCATCGATGTCGAATGTTACTTCGATCTGAGGCACTCCACGTCTTGCAGGTGCGATACCATCTAATCTGAATCTTCCTAAAGACTTGTTATCTCTAGCGAACTGTCTTTCACCCTGTACAACGTTGATATCTACAGCACTCTGGTTATCTTCTGCTGTTGAGAAGATCTGGCTCTTCTTTGTAGGGATTGTTGTATTTCTTTCGATCAGACGTGTTGCAACTCCACCCATTGTCTCGATAGACAGTGATAATGGTGTAACATCAAGAAGAAGTACATCACCGGCACCAGCATCTCCAGCTAATTTACCACCCTGGATAGATGCACCGATTGCTACACATTCGTCTGGGTTGATTCCCTTGAATGGTTCTTTTCCTGTTAACTGCTGTACTTTACTCTGTACGGCTGGGATACGTGTAGAACCACCAACTAATAATACTTTGCTTAATTCAGAAGCTGTCATTCCAGCATCATTTAATGCAGAATTTACAGGTCCTGCTGTTCTTTCTACTAAATGAGCTGTTAATTCATCGAATTTTGCTCTTGTAAGATTCATATCAAAATGTTTTGGTCCTTCAGCTGTTGCTGTGATGAATGGCAGGTTGATATTTGTTGTTGTTGCAGAAGATAATTCTTTCTTAGCTTTCTCTGCTGCTTCTTTTAATCTTTGCATTGCCATCTTATCTGTTGATAAGTCAACACCTTCCTGTTTCTTGAATTCATCTAACATATACTGTGTGATAACATTATCAAAGTCATCTCCACCTAATTTGTTATCTCCAGCTGTTGATAATACTTCGATGACACCATCACCGATCTCGATGATAGATACATCAAATGTACCACCACCTAAGTCGTATACCATGATCTTCTGTTCTTCTTCGTTATCAAGTCCATAAGACAATGCTGCTGCTGTTGGTTCGTTGATGATACGTTTTACTTCAAGTCCTGCGATCTTACCAGCATCTTTTGTTGCCTGACGCTGAGCATCGTTGAAATAAGCTGGAACAGTGATAACTGCTTCTGTTACTTTCTCTCCTAAGTAGTTTTCAGCATCTGATTTTAATTTCTGTAAGATCATTGCTGAAATTTCCTGTGGAGAATATGCTTTATCATCGATCTGAACTTTGTAATCTGTTCCCATATGACGTTTGATAGAAGCGATTGTTTTTTCGGCATTTGTAACTGCCTGACGTTTTGCAGGTTCACCGATCACACGTTCTCCTGTTTTTGTAAATGCTACTACAGATGGTGTTGTTCTCATACCTTCTGCATTTGTAATAACGGTTGGTTTTCCACCTTCCATAACTGCTACACAACTGTTTGTTGTTCCTAAGTCAATACCAATAATTTTACCCATGATCTATGTCCTCCTAAGATTTCTTCTTATTTCTATATATAATATAAATATTAGTTAGCTACTTTTACCATACTGTGGCGTAATACATTTTCTTTGTACATGTAACCTTTCTGTAATTCTTCTGCAACAATGTTCTCACCGAGATCATCATCTTCGACATGCATCACTGCGTTGTGAAGATTTGCATCAAATTCTTTTCCTTGTGCATCCATTGGTGTTACTCCCAGATCCTCCATCACAGCTGTAAACTGTTTGTAGATCTGTTCGATTCCTTTAACGAATGCGGAATCTTTCTCATCTTCAGATACGGCTTCTAAGCCTCTCTCGAAGTTATCAATGACTGGCAGAAGTTTTTCTAAAACTCCCATCGCTCCCATATCATAACGCTGTGTGGCTTCTTTCGCTGTACGCTTTCTTGCGTTCTCAAATTCTGCCATCAGTCTCTGGTATTTGTCTTTCCAGTCTGCTACGGACGCTTCTAATTCTGCGATCTTGTCATCAGCGGTTGCTTCCTTTGTTTCTTTGGAAGTTTCCTCCTTTGTCTCTGTATCTTTTATATCTTCAGCAGTCTCTTCTGCGTTCTTTACTTCTTCGTTGATGTTTTCGTTTTTCTTACTCATCACATCACTTCCTTTCTTAAGATTTGTCTTTAAAAATATCATCTAATTCCTCAGTGAGGTTCTTTAAAGTCTTAACGACTTTTTTGTAATCCATTCTCTTTGGTCCGATGATACCAACAGTACCTGTACCACCTTCTGCAAGTTCATAGGTTGCAGTTACGATACTGCAATCCTTCATATTCTTAACTGGAGATTCTTCTCCAATATAAACCTGAATTCCTGTGTGATTATCGGAATCTGATTCCAGTGTTGAATCAACCAACTGTGTCAAGGCTTTCTTCTCTACTAACGTATCAAGAAGCTCTGTTGCTGTATCCGGATTTCCAAGTTCCGGATATTTTAAGATATTGGTTGCTCCTCCTGTGTAGATTTCCATATGATCTGCATCATGGATCGCTTTGGCGATCTCTTCAAGAATCCGTTCTAACACATCCTGTCTAATTCCTGCCTGATCTCTCATCGTCTGAATCAGTGCGAGATTGATATCTTGTAAGGATAATCCTTGTAAAAATGTATTAAGTAACACATTCAACTTCAGAACATCTTCATTAGAAAGCGGTTCTTCGACTTGGACCATCTTGTTCTTTACGATATTGCCTTGTGTGACGATTACTGCAAGCAGATGTTCATGGTCTACCTGAGACAGCTGTACAAACTTTAATGTCACATTCTGATAATGTGGAGAAGAAACCATCGTTGCATAATTCGTGCTACTTGCTAATACATTGGCAACCTGCTTTAATAAGACTTCCATCTTATCAACTCTCTGAATCAATGCCTGTTTCTCTTCGTGCTCATTGTCACGCTCACTCATCAGCTGGTCTACATAAAAACGATATCCTGCATCGGAAGGAATTCTTCCTGCGGATGTGTGAGGCTGTAAGATAAATCCCATATCTTCCAGATCTGCCATCTCATTACGAATCGTCGCAGAGCTTAGATTTAAATCCGGATGTTTTGCAATGGTTCTTGATCCTACCGGCTCACCGGTTTCAAGGTAATTGGCGATAATCGCTTTCAATATTAACTTCTTACGATCATTTAACTCCATATCTTCGCCTCCTGTTATTAGCACTCATTTATGTCGAGTGCTAACATCTATATTTAAAGTAGCACTTTCGCATTTTAATGTCAACCTTTTCTTTTACTTTTTTTGAAAATTTGTTCAATTTTTTTCTTCTTTGAATAGAATGTACAAAAGGAGGTACTTTTCATGCATAAAAATATGAACTTTAATATAGAACAAACACGGCTTAATAATACTTACCAAAGATTAAATTCTAACCATGATTTTCACAGATATTTAAATAATCAGAAAGATCAAACTCCTACTTACTGGTCCTTTTTAAAATTAAGAATTGGATTTTCTATTTTATTCTTATTTTTTATCGTTGCTTGTTCAAAATCACTGCATACCAAAGAAACCAAACAAATACAATCTGTTTTTTCTCAGATAAATGAAGTTGATCCTTATACCTCTTATATTTTAGAAAAATTGGATTTACATATACCCTGATATTCTTTAATTATAAAAGAAAACCCGAAACATCTGATCCTTAATCTATGTTCCGGGTTTTTGTATGATTTTATCTCTTTTTTCTTATTAATATATCTATCTTGGTACAATCTCTACCGTAATACCATTTTGCTCCAACACTTCTTTTGCTTCTGATGGAATCTGGTCATCGGTAAATACCATATCAATATCCTTAAATTTTGACTGCATGACAACTCCATGTTCTGAAAACTTACTAGAATCTGTCAGAATAATCGAATTCCTTGCAGAACCCATCATACTCTTGGCAGCTTCTACTCTTAACATATCCCCACTAGTAAATCCTATTCCAGGAATATATCCATCTGTTCCCATAAACAGTTTATCTACATAAAAAGCTTCTGCACAGGTTTTTACTAATGGTCCAACCATAACTTCTGCTTCTTTCTGGTATTCTCCTCCAAGAACAATAACCTTTGTAACTCCACCCTCAGATTCTCTGATAAATCGTGCGATGTATGATGAATTTGTGATCACCGTAATATCTTTTTTCGTTTCAGAAAGTTGTTTTACAAGCAGTGCACAGCTTGAACCTGATTCTACCATGATCGTTTCTCCATCTGATACGATCTCGCTTGCTTTGGCTGCGATCCGCTGCTTTGTTTCATAACAAAAAGCCATACGATTACTAATATCTGACATATTCTTCATTGTTGCATAACCATGTTCTCTTGTTAAAAAATTAAGCTCTTCCAATGCATCTAAATCTTTTCGAATCGTTACCTGAGATACTTCAAGCATCTTTGATAATGTTGCAACTTCTACTTTCTTTTTTTGATTTACAATTTCAAGAATTTTCGTCTGTCTATCTGTCATAAAACTTTTTCCTTTCTTGCCCTATATATTAGGAAAGAGCCGTCTTGCGGCTCTTTCCTAATCAGTATATCATAAAATCTTCTTTATTTATATTATAGGTCGCAGATTCCTTTTCCTTCTCCATAAACTGCGTACCAGTCATTGTTGAAGTCTGTAACTGCTTTGTCAATATTAGGATTTGCAAATACCTGTTTTAATACTGCATATGGTGCTGTGATTGCTTCTGCTCCATAGTTAAATGCATTCTTCACTTGTTCAACGCCTTTGAATGATGCTGCTACGATCTTGCAGTCATATCCATCATCTTCAATGCGGTCCTGCAGGTTGCTGATCAATTCCATAGGATCTGCTCCAAGATTTCCGATACGATTTACATATGGTGCAATATAATCAGCTCCTGCTGCTAAGGCAAAGTATGCCTGCATCAGATCATAAACTGCTGTTGCTGTTACATTAACTTCTTCTGATTTTAAGATCTTGATTGCTTTTAATCCTTCATATGAAACAGGAACTTTGATATATACCTGATCATCGATCTCTTCTAAGATTCTATGAGCTTCCTTAACGATCGTCTCAGCATCTAATGAAATAACCTGTACATGAAGGCTTCTTTCTTTTCCAATGATCTCACGAACTTTTCTCATATGTCCAAAGAAATCTTCTGGTGATGTCTTTTTAACGATTGATGGATTGCTTGTTACTCCAGCAATTGGCATATGGTCTACACCATCTTTGATTTCTTCAAGATTCACTGTATCTAAAATAAATTCCATGATAAAAACTCCTCCTAAGTCTTATTATATATTTCGTTTTTTGATACTTCTATCTTACCATATTTTTCGAATATGTCAATATTTATTTTCATTTATTCATTATATTCCTTTCATTTGTAAGTGTTATATTTACAGTTCGCAACTTCTATGCTAGAATATATCATAGAAAATGAAAGGAGAAATTTAATTATCATGCAAACAAATGGTATTGTTTTTAATATACAAAAATTCAGCATTCACGATGGTCCAGGAATCCGTACAACTGTTTTCCTGAAAGGCTGTCCACTGCGTTGTAAATGGTGTGCAAATCCAGAATCACAGTTAAGTCAAGTTCAGATTTTATATGACAGAGAAAAATGTGCTCATTGTGGTACTTGCACTCATGTCTGTCCAAATCATGCAATTTCTATGGGAGATGACGGCTATGTAAACGTTGACCCATCAAAATGCATTGGATGCCTTCAATGTGTAAAAAACTGTCCTGCAAAGGCCTTAAGTTATGAAGGAGAAACAAAAGATGTAGAGGAAGTTATCAAAGTCTGTCTTCAAGATATTGATTTCTATGAAGAATCTGGTGGTGGTGTGACAATCTCTGGTGGCGAAGGAATGGTTCAGCCAGATTTTGTAAAAGCATTGCTTGCAAAATTAAAAGAACATAAAATTCATACTGCGATTGAGACGACTGGATATATCAAGGAAGAGATTTTTAGAGAATTGTCTCCGATGTTTGACTTGCTTTTATTTGACGTGAAACACTATGACAGTAATAAACATTATGAAGGAACCCATGTCCATAACGAACAGATCATTGAAAATTTAGCATGGGCGATCTCTCAAGGAATTGAAGTTCTTCCTCGAATCCCTGTGATTCCTGATTTCAATGATTCTTTGGATGACGCAAAAGGGATCGCTGCTTTACTAAATAAAGTGAGTGCAAAGAAAGTTCAGCTACTTCCATTTCATCAGTTCGGTGAAAACAAGTATCATTTACTCGGTAAGACTTATGCTTATGAGAATGTGAAAGCATTGCATCCTGAGGATCTTACCGATTATCAGCAGATATTTTTAGATGCGGGCATAGACTGTTTCTTTTAATCTTTTAAAAATCCTGTATACACAAAAAGGCCTTGGCAGAACAGCTTCTTGCCAAGGCTTTTTTAATTGTTTCTTTCATGAATATTATTTCTTCTAGTCTATCACGAAAAACAGCAGTTAACCCTACTCAAGCCAACTGCCATTCCTCTATTTTTATAAATTATAATGTCTGCTCTGTTCTTCCGATGATATCATCCTGTGTCTTCTTAGATAATACATTAAAGAATGCACTGTATCCTGCTACACGAACAATCAGATCTTTATGTTTCTCTGGATGTTTCTGTGCATCAATCAAAGTTTCTCTGGATACAATATTATACTGTACATGATATCCATGTAAACGGTTGAAGAATGTACGGATCAACATCTCTAATTTCTGTTTGTTTTCTTCTGTTGATAACATCTGTGGTGTCATCTTCTGATTTAATAAGACTCCACCTGTGATCTTCTCTGTTGGAAGTTTTGCAACGGTCTTAAATACGGCTGTTGGACCATTCTTATCAGCATTATGTGCCGGACTGCTTCCTTCGGCTAATGGTTCAAATGCATTTCTTCCATCAGGAGTTGCAACGGTTCCCATTCCCTGTCCAACATTCGCACTGATAGAGGATGTTCCACCATAACGAATACCTCCGATTGGTCCTCTGTGGTAACGTGTGTTTGGATATTTCTTGATCTCATCTAAGTAAGAATCGTATGCTTCTACGACCAACTGATCGACATAGTCATCATCATTTCCGTATTTTGGTGCTTCATTAATGAGCATTTCCTGAATCTTCTTGTTTTCAGGAGACTGGAAATCATCTAAAATTGCATTCCAAAGCTGTTCTTTTGTAATCTTCTTCTCTTCGTATACAAGTTTCTTGATCGCTGCAAGAGAGTCTGCCATATTCGCAATACCCACCTGAAGTCCGGAGATAAAGTCATAGACTGCCCCACCTTCTTTGATCGTTTTTCCTCTTCCGATACAGTCATCTGTTAATGCGGAACATAAAATGTCTGGTACATCTCTCTCTGATGCTTTATCAATTGCATTTTCCACGATCACACTGTAACGTGTCATTTCTCTAACTGTCTTATCCCATGCTGCTAAGAGATCTTCATATGTTTCCATCTCTGTAAATTTACCATATCCCTTTGTAAATCTCTTACCGCTTGTTAAATCAACTCCGTCATTCATTGCACAAAGCAGAACTCTTGGGAAGTTAATGTATGACATACCTGTACAACGATATCCCCATTTACCTGGAACTGCTGTCTCTACACATCCGATGGCACTATAGTTATATGCATCTTCTTCTTTGACACCCCAGTTGATAAAAGATGGGATAATGATCTCATCGTTATTTAATGCTGGCATACCAAATCCGAGCTTCATAACTTCGATGCATTCATCAAAGAAATGTTTGTCGATATTAGCATGGTAACGAACTGTTAAGTTTGGTTGTGTCAATCTTGTCTGTGCAACGGACTGTAATACAACAAAGCTTAATTCGTTGACTGCGTCTTTCTTATCAGTTGTCTGTCCACCGATCGTTACATTCTGGTACATTGGTGATCCGGCAGAACTTAATGTATGAGACTGTGAACGAACTTTATTAATTGTTAATGTTTTGATCCATAAGCATGTTAATAATTCTAACGCTTCGTCTTTTGTGATCTTTCCTTCGTTGATATCTTTGATATAATATGGATACATATACTGGTCAAAACGTCCATAACTTAAAGAATGTCCATTAGATTCAATCTGAAGGATCAGCTGGATAAACCAAACAGACTGAACGGCTTCCCTAAAAGATGTTGCTGGTTCATATGGAACTTTCGCACAGATCTCGCTCATCTGTAACAGTTCTTCTTTACGTTTTGCATCTGTTTCTTTATCTGCTAATTCTTTAGCAAGTTTGCTGTAACGTTGTGTAAAATTGCGTACAGCATCGATCACTACTAAAACTGCTTTATAAAATACGTTCTTATCAATGCTTTCTGGATCTGTGAAATCTAATGCTGCTCTTAATTCTTTTACTCTTTTTTCATATCCCTTTAATCCGTCGGATAAGATTCTCTGATAATTTACTGCCAGATGAGCATCTCCGGCATTTAATTTTCCTTCCATTCCAAAGACGCCGGTCTCCATGAATACATCTACCTCTTCTGGAAGTAGAGCTTCACCTCTAGCACGAAGGTTATTATTCTCCCAAAATGGTGCAATTTCTCTTAATTGGTCTTTTGTCTCTTCTGTAATATAGAAGACATCTCCGTCACGTTTCTCAAAGAGATCTAATTCATTCATAACGAATTCCATTGTATATTCTGGGAAAATTGGCGCATTCTTATTCTTTGTTGCCTGGTTTCCTGCGATCAGGGATTTATCATCAATGTAAATGCTCATTCCTTCTAAGATCTTCTGAAGCATTAGAGCTCTTACCATCACTCTTGGCTGGTTCTGATTTTCTTTGTAAGCTTCTGTTGCTAATACTGCTCTCTGGGCATCAATATATGGTTTTGCATCGAGCACTTCCTCACGAAATGCCTGCATACGTTCTGTTAATTTACCGAAATGTTCTGTATTGTTCATGGTATCTCCTTTCAGAATGTTTCGTTCGTAACTAATTATTGTTTTGTTTGTAGTTATAAGGTAACAGTTTTTTGATTATATGTCAATAGTTTTTGGTTCATAATTATATTTATTTTCATTTGAAACTTCTTTTTGTATAAAATAAAAAGATGCCATATTCTATTATGACATCTGATTTCTTTTTTATCTACCACAATGCTTTTTTACATAACTCTATGCCTCTTATAATAAATATAAGAAGCAATCGCAGGAATCAATGTAACGATCAAAATAATCCCTACTGCTGCTCCAATTGGATCAACAAACTTCTGAAATCCAAGCAGAATCGTCAAAACTCCACCGATGATCCACCATTTTCTCGCCATTCGATGCGTATAATCCCAATTTTCTTCATTATCCAATGTCCATGGAAGTTTGATTCCGATCATATAGTTCTGTCTGCACTTTGGAAGATAGTTTCCAACAACGATCAGAACTATTCCTAGTAAAACATTCGTCCACAGATTTAAATTGATCACGTCTTTATATCCTAATGCATTTCCATAGATCATTACCCCACACCAAAGTGATACAACCGGACAGATACATAGGATCAGATGATAAATCTTAGACCCAACATTCCTTTTCTTAGGATCAAATTCTGTGATAACACTACATAAAATATGCACTGCCAGCAAAAACAGATAAATTCCTGCTACTGCAAATAATTTGCTGCTGTATCGATCGGCCTCGCCGTTTCTTCCAAAATGTGTTGCCACCTGTGCTGGCAACTGATCCCATAATAAGAATCCAGCAAACATTGGTAATAAAATTACAATACAACTTGCAATAAAAAACTTCTTATTCTTCTTTAACATCATGATTCCCTCCCTTCAATTCTGACAACCATAACATAACTTCCTCAACAACTGATGTATTTAACGTGTAGTAAATATAATTTTTCTCTTTCTTCTCGAAGATCAGCTCTGCTTTTTTAAGAATCTTCAAATGATAAGAAATGGTTGCACCTGTCATATCAAAGCAAGAACCAATCTCTCCAGCGGACATACTACCATCCCTCAACATCATAAGAATCTCTCTTCGTATTGGGTCTGATAAAGCTTTAAATGTCTCTGCAAATCCCATAATTCTCATCCTTCCTGTACCTATTTAGAAATATTTCTAATTACTTTATAGCATGATGTATTTCAAAAGTCAATTAGTATTTAGATTTTTTTCTAAATAGTTTTTATTGCAGAAATTTAACATAGATATCATTTAAATTTTGTATTTCCCTGTTACTATCATCTTATACACACGAAAGGAGTACTTAATATGATACGATTATTTGCATCCGATATGGATAGAACTTTATTAAATGACAAAGGATATATATCTGACCGAACGATCAATGCGGTGAAAAAATTGCAGAAACATGGAATTCATTTTATTGTAAATACTGGAAGAGATTATCGCGCTGCAAAAAGAGAACTTGATGCGGCATCTCTTTCCTGTGATATGATCTGCCACAGTGGGGCTTGCACTTATGATGTGCACGGCAATGGATTTCATATCGCTTCGCTTCCAAAAAGTATTGCAAAACAGATCTTAACTGTTTTTGAACGGCATGGTGCTTTTGCTGACATTGCAACGGAATATGGAAAAACCTCGATCACTGATAAAAATACGTTATTATCTTATTATAAAAATGAAGTGTTTCCTGCCGTTGAACAAGAAGGTAAAGTATATTTCCGTACTTGGCACGACTTTGCAATGATGGTTTCTAAAGTTCGCTTTTTTGAAGGAAAAGAAAGTCTGCTTGGCTGTGAAACACCAATTTATAAAATCTCTACTACATTTTTTGATCAAGATAAGATCAATGCTTTAAAAGATGATATTCATGGGATTGATCAGTTACATGCGGTATCAACTTCCAAAAATGATCTGGAGATCACACATGTAAATGCACAGAAAGGAACAGCTCTACTTCGTTATGCCCAAACAAAAAAGATCACTCCTTCACAAATCCTTGCGGTTGGTGATAGTGGGAATGATCTTTCTATGTTATCTCTTGATCTTGGAGTCACTGCTGCTATGGCAAATGCTTCTGCTACTGTGAAAGATGTATGTTCTGTCATTGCTCCTTCTAATGATCAGGATGGCGTTGCATTCTTGATTGAAGATATTTTAGAGCAAAATGAACTGGCTGCACGAGTTCGTCGTTCTTTTTGTTTGGCATTGGACTATTCCAAAATTTAGCTTAGATTACATACAATATTTTTGAAATTGATACCTCAGTTTTAACTTTTCTTTTGTTTTCCATCCAAATTTTGTTTCAATTCCAAAGATTCCTAACAATCCAAAAATCTGCATCTGTAAGATTCTGATCTTCTAATCCATATCTGCCTGTTCATATTGTTTCTTAAGAGTCTGTTCTAAGAGCCATAAACGGATTTCTAAGATCACGAACAAAATAAAGCCTGCAATTACGAGCACTGTTACCGCACCTAACAAAATCATTGCTGTATTTTTCATTTTATCTGTAAGATCCCTATCACTTTTTCCAGAACCTGCAGTCTGCTTTCCTTTGTACCCATTGTTCTTTAATGCTGCATTCTTCTTAATCTGTTCTGGTGTGTTTACCATCTTCTGAAGTGTTTCCACATTATAGTAATATCCCGGAGTTACGTCCACTGCCTTCCATCCAGACTCCATCTTTATATACGGAACCTACGTATGCTTTTAAATATAATGATTTTTTCTGTTCTGATATTACACGCATCATTTCATCTGAATTCTTCTGGAATCTGATCTTTTCCATATCTTAATTCATGAATGCCATGCACCATATCCTTTCTTGCCTGCTCTACAGCTTCTAATTTACCATCCGTAAGCCAAAAAACACTTGCCATACAAACGATCAGAAAGATTACAAAACCATATAAGCCTTTTCGTCTGATCGGCATTCCATACATAAACAGGCACGCTCCAAACAATCCAGACATCATAAATTTCGACAATTTTCTACATATTTTTTGTAACATAAAGGGCTTTCATTATCTCTGGCTTATAATTCTACAGTGATTCCTGCAAGATTCTGCATTGGATGTTTTAGGAAATAATTATAAACTGCAATGACTCTTCCTGTAAAAATAACTGCCAGTACAGTTCCAATTCCAAGTCCTATGATATGTCTTGTAAATACAAGTCCAATGATTCCTGACGTACAAAAACAAGTAACATCAAAAACATTTTTGCCAATCCCCATGCCTTTGCCAAGTTTATCTCCTATCGTCGCTGCAAGTGCATCTGCAGGGTTTGGTACAAGTTTCATATTAACCATCGTTGCTGCACCTATTCCCGTAACAACGATTGCAAAAAATAATACCAGAAGTTTCTGTCCCAATGTATCTGGTACAATATTTAAATACCGGTCAAAAATATTAATAAATACACTTGTCACAAGACTCATTGGAATCTGTAATAATTCATATAATTTAAACTCTTTCCCTTTTAAGATTGCCTCTATCAACACACAAAAGCAGTAAAATACAAAGGTTATTGCTCCTAGGTTTAAATGCCAGATATGACAGATATTATATGGAATAGATATAATCGGTGATACTCCTAATAATGTCTTTGTATTTAATACAATTCCAAGTGCAAGCACGATCAAACCGATAAAATATATGATTCCTCTTGTGCATTTTGTTTTCAAAGTTCTCTTCCTCTTTTCTTTTTCTGATTCTCTTTCTAATATTTCTTTTTTTATTTTCCTTTTGAATATCGAAAAAACCCCGGAGTATCAACTCTCCGGGATTCCTGCTTGTTTATTTTTTAATTATTTTTCTTTAATCTGGCAGAATTTTTTCTTACCTTTCTTTAATAAAATACGATCTTTATCATCAAAGTCTGCTTTACCAAACGTTGCATCAATTGCATCTACTTTCTTACCATTTACAGAAACTCCACCCTGCTGTACCATTCTTCTTGCATCTGAACGAGTTGTGCAAAGTTTAGAATCTACTAACATTGTAAGAATGTCGATTCCTTCTGCTAATTTATCTGCTTCGTATTCAAATGTTGGAGCATCTTCATTTGCTCCGCCACTTACGAACATTGCTTTTGCAGCTGTCTGAGCTTTCTTCGCTTCTTCTTCTCCATGAACGATCTTTGTAACTTCATAAGCAAGAACTTCTTTTGCTTTGTTGATCTCTGCTCCTTCTAAGGCTCCCAGTCTTCGGACTTCATCCATTGGAAGGAATGTAAGAAGTGATAAGCATTCTTCTACTTTCACATCTTCGATATTTCTCCAGTACTGGTAGAAATCGTATGGAGATGTCTTCTCTGGATCAAGCCATACAGCACCTGCCATTGTTTTACCCATCTTCACTCCGTCGCTTCTTGTAAGAAGTGTTAATGTTAATCCGTAAGCATCTTTCTTTTCTTTTCTGCGGATCAAGTCAGCTCCTGCAAGGATATTAGACCACTGGTCGTTTCCACCCATCTCTAATTTACAGCCATATCTTCTGTTTAATTCAAGGAAATCATATCCCTGCATTAACATATAGTTAAACTCGAAGAATGTAAGTCCTCGTTCCATTCTCTGTTTGTAACATTCTGCTGTTAACATCTTATTAACTGAGAAATGAACTCCAACTTCGCGTAAGAAATCAACATAATTTAGATTTAATAACCAATCTGCGTTGTTTGCTAAAATTGCTTTGTCATCATCAAATGTGATAAATCTTGATAACTGCTCTTTGAAACGTTTTGCATTGTGATCGATTGTTTCTTTTGTTAACATATTTCTCATGTCAGATTTTCCAGATGGATCACCGATCATTGTTGTTCCACCACCTAACAAAGCGATTGGACGATGCCCAGCTTTCTGCATATGCATCATTGCCATGATCGTTAAGAAATGTCCAGCTGTTAAACTATCTGCTGTTGCATCAAATCCAATATAGAATGTTACTTTTTCTTTTCCTAACAGTTCTCTTAATTCTTCGTGTGTTGTCTGTGCGATAAATCCTCTTTCCTGCAGCACATCATATACATTTTGACTCATTTTATATATCTCCTTTTAAATTCTTTTCTTAATTTGTGTTTATATCTATATAATTTAGTCCACGGCATATGCCGTTCCTTTGAATTTATGGGAACTCCTCTATTATTTTGTGTAATTGCTCCCATGTTCTCTTAACAGATGATCCGGACATTCGTTCTTTGACTGTATGCATGTCCATCATATCTGATTCTGATAATATAATGTCTGCATGCTGATCTAATACCCCAAAATTGTCACCTCGATACTTTCTGATCTCTAGTTTTTAAAGCTGTGGATTGGTGCTGGAATTCTTCCACCACGATTTACGAATGCATCGCATGAGAATTCATTTACTGGCATGATTGGTGCATATCCAAGTAATCCACCGAATTCTACCTGATCTCCAACATCTTTTCCAATAGCTGGAATGACACGGACTGCAGTTGTCTTCTGGTTGATCATTCCAAGTGCCATCTCATCTGCGATCAATCCAGCAATCGTTGTTGCCTTTGTTTTTCCTGGAATTGCGATCATATCAAGTCCTACGGAACATACACATGTCATTGCTTCTAATTTTTCAATTGTTAAAGCTCCTGCATTGACTGCGTCGATCATTCTCTGATCTTCGCTGACTGGAATAAAGGCTCCACTTAATCCACCTACATAAGAAGATGCCATAACTCCACCTTTTTTCACCTGATCATTTAACATTGCTAAAGCTGCTGTTGTTCCAGGTGCTCCTGCATATTCTAATCCAATCTCTTCTAATATTTCTCCAACACTATCTCCTGCCGCTGGTGTTGGTGCAAGAGAAAGATCAATGATACCAAATGGGATTCCAAGTCTCTTAGAAGCTTCTTTGGCTACTAACTGACCGACACGAGTTACTTTAAATGCTGTTTTCTTAATTGTCTCGCAAAGAACTTCAAAATTTTCTCCACGTACATTTTCAATCGCACGTTTTACAACTCCAGGTCCGCTGACACCTACGTTAATGATCGCATCTGCTTCTGTAACTCCATGGAAAGCTCCTGCCATAAATGGGTTATCATCTGGTGCGTTACAGAATACTACAAACTTCGCACATCCAAGACATTGATTGTCTTTTGTAAGTTCTGCTGTTTCTTTGACGATCTCACCAATTAATTTCACTGCATCCATATTGATTCCTGTCTTTGTAGAACCTACATTCACTGAAGAACATACAAAATCAGTCTCTGCTAATGCTTTTGGAATAGAACGGATCAGAAGTTCATCTGCTTTTGTCATTCCTTTGCTTACTAATGCGGAATATCCACCTAAGAAATTGACTCCAACTTTCTTTGCTGCTGCATCTAAGACTTTTGCAAGTTCTACAAAATCATCTGGTGTTTTACATACATTCCCACCAACTAAAGAAATTGGTGTAATGGAAATTCGTTTATTAACGATTGGAATACCAAATTCATTTTCGATATCTTTTCCTGTCTTTACAAGGTCTTTTGCAACTGTTGTAATCTTATTATAAATATTCTCCTTGACTTCCTCTAGTGTTGTTCCCACACAATCTAATAAACTGATACCGATTGTGATCGTACGAACATCTAAATTCATCTCATGGATCATTTTATTCGTTTCAAATACTTCATTCAGATTAATCATGATGCCACCCCGCTAAATTCTGTGCATAATATCAAAGATTCTTTCGTTCTGCGCCTGAATTACAACACCGATTTCTTCACCGATCTGTTTTAACTCGCTAGATAGTAACGCGATATCTTTGGATGAACCAGCTGGATCTACGACCATCATCATATTAAAAAAACCGCCTGTGATCGTTTGGGAGATGTCTAAGATGTTAACATTGTTGCTAGCTAAATAGTTGCATACTTTTGCGATGATTCCAACACCGTCTTTTCCAACAACTGTGATTACTGTTTTTTCCATTTGTGTTTTTCCTCCTAAATGCTTATGATACACTGGTTACGGTAGATACCGTATCTCTTCTGGCCACTTCAATCGGTAATGTGAAATTATGTAAAGAAATCTTTACCGTTTCATAAGCCAGTTTTTCATAGTTATTTTCTTTACTCAGATGTCCAAGATAGACTTTCTTTGTCTTTGGAGTTGCAACTTCCTCGATCAGCTCAGCACATCTTTCGTTCGATAGATGTCCCTGTTTTCCAAGAATTCTTCTCTTTAAGTAATATGGATAACGTCCAACCTGTAACATATTCACATCGTGGTTAGCTTCTACAAATAAAATATCAGAATCATAAATCTTCTCAACCAGATATTCATCGTAGTCTCCAAGGTCTGTTGCAATACTTGCTTTGGCTCCTTCTTCTGAGTAAAACGAGTAACAAACAGGATCTGCTGCATCATGCCATATGTGAGATGCGTTGACTTTCATATCTCCAATCTCAAATGGCTTGTCTGCTTCTATTGAATGAAAAAGGCTCTTATCTACTTTCCCAAGGTTCTTGTAATCAAAGATCGCATCGATCGTCTTTCCTGTCGCAAAAATTGGAAGTCCATATCGTCTTGCGATAACTCCAAGTCCCTTGATATGATCCGTGTGTTCATGTGTGATCAAAATTCCATCAAATTCTGGAACCGTAAGATCAAGTTCTGAAAGGGAATTCTCAATGCGCTTTGCACTAACTCCACAATCAACTAATAAATTTGTCTTCTGTGTTCCAACATATATGCAATTTCCTTCACTGCTGCTTGCTAAACTTGATAGTTTCACGGATTATACCTCTTTCTTCTCTTCTGGGCTGACCCTATTGGCAAACATTATATCATAAGGTTATTTAAGATTCAAGAATTGCACTGTATTCTTAAATGTACAAAATATCAACCAAGAATCTTTATAATTTGTGCTTTTGTGTCTTCTAAATCACCTGAATTATCAATGATATGGCTTGCCATAGATTTAAATTCTTCTTCACTTTGCTGCTTTGCGATCATCTGTGCAATTTTTTCATCAGAATATCCTCTGGATACTCTAAGGCGCTCATAACGCACTTCTTCTCTTGTATAAATATACCATAACTGGTCAAATCTCTTTTCATAACCTGCCCCAACTAACAAAGCTGATTCTACAACGACCAGACCTTCTGGTTCTTCTTTTCCAAACTGATCGATTCTTGATAAGATTTCTTCATCTACATTTTTATGAGTGATACTGTTTAATAAGGAAAGTTTTTCTTCATCATGAAATACGATCTCTCCAAGCACTGGACGGTTGATCGTTTTGTCCTCATTTAAGATCCCATTTCCAAATGACTGAATGATCGCATCATAACTTCTTGCTCCTGGTGCCATCAATTCATGTGCCACATGATCAGACTGAATGATCTTTGCATGATAATCATTTTCTAAAATATTTAGTATCTCACTCTTCCCAGAGCCGACACCTCCAGTAATTCCTATGATCTTCATTTACTTTCACCTCTTATTTAGCCTCATACCAGCTTGCTCCCTGTTCAATGTCAATACTTAATGGCACACGAAGACTTGCTGCATTCATCATTTCATTCTTTAAAATTTCTTTGACTTCATCAAATTCATCCACATGTGTTTCAATCAAAAGTTCATCGTGAATCTGTAAGAGCAGACGAGATTTCATCTGTTTTTCTTTTAATTTCATATTCACTCTTACCATCGCGATCTTGATGATATCTGCAGCTGTTCCCTGAATTGGAGAGTTCATTGCCACACGTTCTCCAAAGTTTCTCTGCATGAAATTGCTGGATTTTAATTCCGGGATCGGACGGATTCGGTTGAACATTGTCTTTACATAACCATCTGTCTTTCCTTTTTCCACTTCCCCGTCTAAGAATTCTTTAACACGTGGATACATTGCAAAATAACGATCAATATATTCCTGTGCCTGTTTTCTTGAAATCTTTAAGTCCTGACTTAATCCAAACGCACTTAATCCATAAATAATTCCAAAGTTTACAGCTTTTGCCTCTCTTCTTTGTGTACTTGTCACTTCATCCATCGGAATTCCAAACACCTCAGAAGCTGTTCTTGCATGAATATCCTGATTTTCTTCATATGCATGAATCAGTTTTTCATCTTCTGATAAATGTGCAAGTACTCGAAGTTCAATCTGAGAATAATCGGCATCTAAGAATACATAACCGTCCTCTGGTAAAAATACTTTTCGGATTGCTCTTCCAAGTTCCATACGGATTGGTATATTCTGAAGGTTAGGCTCTGTACTGCTGATTCTTCCCGTTGCTGTGATCGTCTGATTAAACTTTCCATGAATTCTCTGATCATCCTGAATAAAGTTTGCCAGTCCATCTGCATACGTTGATTTTAATTTGGTCAACTGTCTGTATTCTAAGATCATTGGAATGATCGGATAGAGATGTTCAATCTTCTCTAGCACTTCCACACTCGTAGAATATCCAGTCTTAGTCTTCTTCGCACCTTCTAACTTCATATGCTCAAACAAAACAACACCTAGCTGTTTTGGAGAATTGATATTGAATTCTTCGCCTGCTTCTTTGTAGATAGAATCCTGTAATTCTTCAATTCTTCCAACCAGCTGATCTCCATACTCTTTCAGTGCTTTTGAATCTACATGAATTCCACGAACTTCCATATCATGAAGTGCAAACATCGTTGGTATCTCAATTTCACGATAAAGATCCATCATCTCAAGCTCTGTTAATTTATTACTTAATGGTTTGATAGCCTCTCTTGCAACATAAGCTTCATACCCCATGATCTTCTTTCCAGCATCACTTAAAACTCCATCAGATACCATTGGATGCTTCTTATCGATCAATTCTTTTCTGGATGGAAGCATCATAGATTTGTAATCTCTTGCGATATCATCATATTCGTAAGTACTTTTTAATGGATTTATCAGATAAGCAGCCAAAGAAACATCAAAAATGCTCTTTGTCATCTCATTGATCGTTAAATGAGACAAATGCTCTTTCACTTCCATCATCGCTACATGTTCCATCTTCTGATATAAATGATCGACTTTCTCATACAAGAAATCTTCTGTTAAGAATCCAAATCCCTCACAGCTAAATAGGTATACTTCTTCTCCTTCTGTATTTAATGCAACCCACATCGCATCATTCTCTTTATAAATAGAAATCCCAGCTTCTTTTTTCTTCGCTGTCTTTGCAAAAATATCTTCCGCCTCTGCAAGATCAACAATCTCTTTGATCTTGACTTCAAAATCTTCCTGTTCTTCCCCATCAAAACGCTTTAAAATCGCCTTAAATTCCAGTTCTTTTAACATATGATAAGCTTCTTTTGTATACAAGTTGCCCAGTTTTGCTTCTTCAAATGTAATATCGATCGGACTGTCTAACTTGATCGTTGCAAGTTCCTTACTCATAACACCCTGATCATAATATTCTTGTAGATTGTTCTTTGCACGATTTGGTTTCACTTCATCGATATGCGCATATGCATTTTCAAGAGTTTTAAACTCTTTGATCAGTTTCGTTGCCGTCTTTTCACCAATTCCTGGAATTCCTGGAATATTATCGGATGCATCACCCATCAAAGCTTTCACATCGATAAATTCTTTCGGTGTTACCTGATATTTTTCCAATACATCATCTTCATAATAATCTTCAACAACCGTTCCCGCTCTGTTTGTCTTTGGAATACGGATCTGCACTTTCTTCGTTGCAAGCTGTAAGAGATCTCGGTCTCCAGATACGATTTTCACCTCAAATCCTGCTTCTTCTCCAAGAACAGACATCGTTCCAAGAAGGTCATCTGCTTCATAACCCTCCTTCATCATCAAAGGAATGTTCATCGCCTGCAGTACTTCACGGATTACAGGCACCTGTTCTCTTAATTCATCTGGCATCCCTTTTCTTGTTCCTTTATAATCCGCAAACATTTTGTGACGGAATGTCGGTGCCTTTAAATCAAATGCAACCGCTAAGTGTGTTGGATTTTCTTCCTCTAAAAATTTAAACATGATATTTAAAAAACCAAGCACCGCATTCGTATGAAGCCCCTGACTATTTGTCATATCTGGAAGTCCATAAAATGCACGGTTTAAAATGCTGTTTCCATCGATCAATAATAGTTTCTGTTCCATGCCAGATGTCTCCTTTTCTCTAATTCTATACTCTGAAATATTTTAACACAAAGATTGTTGGATTTGAAGTAGGCTTTCATATATGTAACAAAAATAAGATAAGAACACCGATTTGACGAGATGTTTAAAATACATTCAAAGCTTCAATCCTCTGTCTGAGAAATTCCTAATTTATAGCCAATAACATTCTCCACACGTGTTCGGTAGTGGTTTCGATCACGTATAATATTCCACCAATAATTTCCATCATCAACCACAAATTAAAATCTATGAAAACAAAGGAGTTGACAAATATCGATCCCCATTATCAGGAAGAAATGCTACAATTGTTTTTCCTTTATTTTCTTTCCGTTTTGCCACCTGAATTGCCGCATAAAGTGCTGCCCCAGAAGAAATTCCAACTAAAATTCCTTCTTCCAATGCAATTACTTTTCCATAATCAAAAGCATCTTCATTTTCCACTGGAATGATTTCGTCATAGATATCTGTATTTAACACTTCCGGCACAAATCCGGCTCCGATTCCCTGAATCTTATGCGGTCCTGCCTGACCTCTTGAGAGCATTGGAGATGTTGCTGGTTCAATTGCGATGACCTGCACATCTTCTTTCTTGGATTTTAAATATTCTCCAACTCCTGTAACAGTTCCTCCCGTTCCAACTCCTGCAATAAAGATATCAACATCTCCGTCTGTGTCTTCCCAGATTTCTGGTCCTGTTGTCAAACGATGAACTTTTGGATTGGATGGATTAATAAACTGTCCTGCAATGAAAGAATCTTCGATTTCTTCCGCTAATTCTTCTGCTTTGGCAATCGCTCCTTTCATCCCAAGCGCACCATCTGTTAAAACAATTTCTGCTCCATATGCTTTTAACAGGTTTCTTCGTTCCACACTCATTGTCTCTGGCATTATAAGAATGACTCTGTATCCTTTAGATGCACCAATTGCAGCAAGTCCGATCCCTGTATTTCCTGATGTTGGCTCGATAATAACTGATCCCTCTTTCAGCCTTCCTGCCTCTTCCGCATCCTGGATCATCTGATATGCGATACGATCTTTAGCACTTCCTGCTGGATTATATCCATCTAATTTTACTAATAATCTTACTTGCAGTTTAAATCTTTTCTCTATTTTTTCAACTTCTACTAATGGGGTTCTCCCGATTAATTCTGTAACATTTTTATATATGTTTGACATTGTTTTGCTCCTTTTATTTTAATTTTCATATATTTCCTATCTTTTTAATATGTTATTAGTATAACAGATTCCAATATAATGTCAAATATTTTCTTGCCCATTAACATTTTACCCCTAAAAAGAAAAAAGACCATGTGATCTTTTAGATCACATAGTCATTTCCACCTTTGATTCTTGCTTTATTCACAATATCTTCTAAAGTAATTGCACTTAAATATTCTTCAATTACCTGTCCAAGTCCTTCCCAAATCTCAATCGTTGGGCATTCATGATAGCGGTCGCACTGGTTTACTTCATCATCCAAACATGCTACTGGCTGTAAACTTCCTTCCGTTATTTTTAAAATCTCATAAATTGTATAATCTTTTGGATCTCTGGAAAGCTGATAACCTCCTTTAGGTCCTCGTAAACTCTTTAAATATCCTCTGATACTTAACTGTCTTACGATCTGTTCTAAATATTTTA
The DNA here is from genome assembly GCF_025567365.1 of Anaerostipes amylophilus. Classification (NCBI taxonomy): domain Bacteria; kingdom Bacillati; phylum Bacillota; class Clostridia; order Lachnospirales; family Lachnospiraceae; genus Anaerostipes; species Anaerostipes amylophilus. The sequence goes on from NZ_JAOQJG010000007.1 coordinate 87,490, forward strand.
CTGATATCTCCTGTCTTCTTGATATGTCTTTTAATGCAATCCAGTCACCCGTATGATGCATTGCAAGATCGTACATTAATCGAACGGCATATCTTCCCTTTGTTGAAATTTTCATAAATCATCTGCTCCATTTTCTTATTATTCTTTAATATCCAGCAGCTGTATCGCTGTTTTTAAACTGCGGACATCTTGTGCTTCATCAAATGTCAGTTTATTATTTGTTGTCAGGATTGCTGTATAATGACCATCCTGTTTATAAATTTTGTAATAGTCATAAGTATATTGTACATATTTTTCACTACCATAAGCATCTCGTGTGGAATCTTCCACATAGTAAAATTTACCATCTACATTCGAAACATATTGAAGGATCGGATCTCCTTCCACTGTATACTGACAGATTACAATTGCACAATCTTTTTGATCTTTTACATCTTTTAAAAACTGATCCCAGATTTTTTTACTCGCTTTATCAAATGACTCATTCTCAATTACTACAATTTCTTGATCTGAGGCCTCTTTTGATGTCATTTCTTTGGGGTATTTTGAAAGCAACTTCTTGATCTGATCATATTTTGAAAGTATTTTAATTTCAATCTTCTCTTTCTTTTTTGTTTCTTTCGTGGTTTTCTCTGTTTTCACAGCTGTCGTTGTTTCTTTTGTATGTTTGGCTGATTTTCCACAACTTGTGAACGAAACTGCTATCAGAAGTGTTACCGTACTTAGCACAGTCATCATAATTTTCTTTCTCATCCTGTCTCCTTTTTTCTGTAATCTCCCTATTTCATATCGCTTTAGTATATAATACTTGTTTTTGTATCTATTGTCAATCTTGTTATGATGCTTTACAATAGAATATACAGGAGGTACAACCTATGAGTAAAATAAACAAGATCACACCTTTAACGAATGTAAAATTTTTAAATCTTTATGAATTAGAAGCTGAAAATAAATTTGGGAATACACACCCTTATTATGTTGCAAGCCGAAAAGACAAAAATACAATGATGGCAGCTACAAAGAAAGTAATCCCTGATGGTGTTGTTATTTACAGTTTGTTCGGAGAAAAAGCTGATAAACTGATCATGGTAAAACAGTTTCGTTATCCTTTAAACGATTATACATATGAACTTCCAGCAGGACTGATTGATCCTGGAGAATCTGTGAAAGAAACCGCAGTCCGTGAGATGAAAGAAGAAACAGGACTTACTTTTACTCCTGCCGAATTTGATGATTTTTTAAGTCGTCCTCATTTTTCTTCTGCCGGAATGACGGATGAAACTAACTGTACCGTTTACGGAATTTCTACTGGGATGCCAAATCTTGATCATTTAGAGCCAAATGAGGATTTATCAGTTGAATTAGTAGACAAGACTGAGGCAAAACGTATTTTGAAAGAAGAAAACCTTTCTGTAAAGGCTTATTATCTCTTGTTACATTTCATACAGAGTGATCCTTCTGATCCTTTTGCATTTTTGAAATTGAACTAAAAATTAAATGATAATAATCTCTGTGACATATTCTTATTCTTCACAGAGATTATTATTTAAATAAAGTTTGATAAAAATCATTGACATTGAGATAAAGAAATGATAATATATCTTAGGTCGAACAATTGAATCTGCCGATGTGTCGGAACTGGCAGACGAGACAGACTCAAAATCTGTTGTTCTTATGGACGTGTGGGTTCGAGTCCCACCATCGGCATTAAAAAAGAATCTCTTTCTAGAGATTCTTTTTTTATTTATAGATTCTGTATTAATTCTTCAATCTCATCCAAACAGGCACCACAGACAGTTCCTACTCCTGTTACGTCTTTGATCGCTTCAACTGTTTTCGCGCCTTCTTCATACGCATCAATGATCTGCCCTGCTGTGATATCAAGGCATGGACAGATGATCTGATCTCGATCCATAAAAATACCTCCTTTGATTTATAGAAGTATTATGTACATTTTCGTCAAGGTATATCCACATTCTTTTTCTTAATCTGCTTATTTACAACTTCTGCAAACAACTGATACACTACAGAACAAAATGGAATACTAAAGAGCATTCCTGCAATTCCTGCGATATTGCCTCCGATCGTTACCGCAGCCAACACCCACATTGCTGGAAGTCCAACAGAATTTCCTACGACATGCGGATAAATGACATTTCCTTCAAACTGCTGCACAACGACAAACATAATAATAAATATGATTGCCTGCTTCCAGTTTACCATCAAGATCAGCAATACGCCTACACAACACCCAATAAATCCGCCGATGATCGGAATCAATGACATTGTTGCAATAAAAACTGCTATCAAAACTGCATATGGAAGTCTTAATAAAGTCATAGATGCAAAAATGAGACTTCCAAGAATTACAGCCTCTAAACACTGTCCGGAAAGGAAACTTGAAAATGTATTATTGGATAATCTTCCAACTCTTACAATATATTTCGCAGTCTTCTCTGGTAGAAAAGCCACTAATACTTTTCTCACCTGCACAGATAATCTTTCTTTTTGTAATAACGCATTCAGTGCAAAAACAAAGCCTAATCCAAAACTTACGACAACCTGTACTGCATTCGAAATGACACTCACTGTAGAATTCAGCATATTAGTAGCACTATCCTGCAAAAATGATATCAATCCTCCACTAATTTTATCCCAGTCAAAAGTAATCTGATTTACATACTTATGTACCATTGGCTTATTGATCGAATAATGTTCTAAAAAATCTTGTATTTCTTTTACATACCCTGGAATATTATTTGATAATTTGAAGATTGTTTCAACAAGTTCTGGAATGATCAGTCTTGAAACTAATATGATCACACCAACAATGCTTAACAATGCTGCAATAAGACTTAACGCTCGCTTTCCTTTTCTCACCTTATGAAACACTCGATTTTCAAAAAAACGCATTGGAACATTAATTATAAAAGCAAGGCAACTTCCCAAAATAAACGGAAATGCAACAGAACTCGCATAGGAAATTCCAGAAAACACAATCTTTAGATTGCTTAATATCAAATATAATGTAATTCCAAACGCCACTAATATAAATGGTGTTTTATCATTTTCTTTAAAAAATTTCACAAATTTTCTCCTTTTTATTTTACAGTTTATTTCTTTCGCAAATTTTTAAAAGGGACTGCTAAAACTAACAGTCCCTCACTTTATCTTTTGCATATCATATACCCGGAATGCCGGTCTCGCAATTTTGACGCCTAGCAGAGCTAGGTGGGTTTTCTCGATCAACGTTCTGCCGTCCCCCAGTATCAGGGCTTGACATCCAGTCAATTATATGAAGTCCCATGACAAATAAATGTAGGTTCAAAATAGCAAGTTATCGCACACCCCAGGCTTCTTATCTCATTTACATTACATATTATACTGTAAGTATGTTAAGATTTCAAGTCACAGATACATGAAATTCTATCCAATTTTAATATTTTTTGAAAATGGCTGAAATGGTGATATCTTATCATAACCACTGATGTCCTCTTTCAAATCCTTTTTCAGGTATGCAAATGTGTATTTTTCGCCTTTTTTTGCATACATCTTCAAAAGTTTTAATAAATAATTCTTCGATGCATCGCACATGATCGTTGCTCCAATTCCATGTTCGAAATATTCAAGCGGACTCTTCTGGTCAAACTTATCACCATTATAAATCTTTCCGGCACTGACTCGGTCTACGAACATCTCTGCCATATACTTCTTAGGAATCTTCATTCCCACAAGTCCCGGATGTTCTTTGTCAATACTGTAATCAATCCAGTATTCGAAATGATGACGATTACGACCTTTGTGATGAAGCCATGCGGTAGAAATTCCTTTGTCCATTCTTTCTGCATTATTCGGACTTGCCGTTCCCTGATAGTATTTTGCACCTGCCAGAAATTCAGTTGGCGAATATTTTGACATATCATGCATAATCCCCTGATAATATAGTCCTAACTTGAAACAGCCTTTTGCTACCAGAATCTTATGTCTTGTGATTGTTTTAAAATGTCCAATAAAATGCATAACTTACATCTGCTCCCTCTCGATATCTTCTCTAAGAATCTTTTCTCTATCGATTATCATAGCAAAAACTATTCCAATTGAAAAGAGGTTATCGAAAAAAAGTGATGTCAGATGATATATTTCTATCTCTGACATCACTTTTACTTTTTCCAGTAAGATTACAGGTTTGTATATCCCATTAACCGTTTGTCAACTTCACGAGCTGCATCTCTTCCTTCACGGATTGCCCATACGACCAGTGACTGTCCTCTATGCATATCTCCTGCAGTAAAGACATTCTCGACGTTTGTAGCAAAGCTATCTGGTTTTGTTTCTACATTTGTTCTCTGGTTTACTTTGACACCAAAGGCTTCTGTAACATATGCTTCACTTCCTAAGAATCCTGCTGCGATCAGTACTAAATCTGCTGGAATTTCTTTTTCAGATCCTTCCACTGGTACCATCATCATTCTTCCAGTTTTCTCGTCTTTTTTACTTTCAAGACTTACTAAAACAGCTTTTGTTACTTCGCCTTTTTTATTCATCTTAAACTCTTTAACGGTTGTCTGATAAATACGAGGATCATGTCCAAAAACAGCGATTGCTTCTTCCTGACCATAATCTGTCTTGCAGATTCTTGGCCATTCTGGCCATGGGTTATTTTCTGCACGTTCGTCTGGAAGTTTTGGCATCATCTCTAACTGAGTCACACTCTTTGCTCCATGACGGATGGATGTACCAACACAGTCATTTCCTGTATCTCCACCACCGATAACGATGACGTTTTTGCCTTTTGCAGAAATAAATTTCTTATCTTTTAATCCAGAATCTAACAGACTCTTTGTTGTAGATTTTAAGAAGTCAACTGCAAAATAGATTCCTTTTGCTTCGCGTCCAGGAACTTCAATATTTCTTGGATTAGAAGATCCACATGCTAAGATCACTGCATCGTAGTCTTTCTTTAGCTGTTCTGGTTTGATATCTTTTCCGACGTTTGTATTTGTTACAAAATGAATTCCTTCTTCTTTCATGATCGCAATCTTACGTTCTACGATATGTTTTTCCAGTTTCATATTAGGAATTCCATACATTAGTAATCCACCAAGACGGTCGGAGCGTTCGTACACAGTCACTTCATGTCCACGTTTATTTAAAGAATTTGCTGCAGATAATCCAGAAGGTCCGGAACCAATGACTGCAACTTTCTTTCCTGTACGAAATTTTGGTGGTCTTGCTTTGGCAAGTCCGTGTTTGTATCCATATTCGATGATACTTAACTCATTTTGTTTGGAACATACAGGATCCCCATTTAATCCGCATGTACAAGCATTCTCGCAGAGTGCCGGACATACACGTCCGGTAAACTCTGGAAATGGGTTTGTTTTTTTAAGTCTTAAATATGCCTGTTCCCAGTTTTCTGTATAAATCAGGTCATTCCATTCTGGTACCAGATTGTTTAGTGGACAACCTGATGCCATTCCATTTAATAATACTTTTCCTGACTGACAGAATGGTACTCCGCAGTCCATACATCTTGCACCCTGTTTCTGCTGTTCTTCTCTTGAAAGAGGAATATGAAATTCATTAAAATGTTTGATTCGTTCTTTCGGAGATTCTGCACGGGCGTCTTCTCTTTCATAATCTAAAAATCCAGTTGGTTTTCCCATAATTTCCTCCTATTTTCCTGCATTTGCTTTCATATTAAATGCTTCCATCTGTGCCTGCTCACTGCTTAATCCACGTTCTTCCATCTGAACGATCAGATTTAACATTGCTTTGTAATCATTTGGCATGATCTTCTTAAATTTAGGCAGGTACTGTTCAAAGTCTTTCAGAATTTCTTTTCCTTTTTCGGAATTTGTATATGCAACATGTTCTTTTAACATATCTTTTAATTCGATAACATCGTATTTAGATGTTACAGTTTCTACAGAAACCATTTCTTTATTTAAGTTCTTATATAACTTGCTGTCTTCGTCTAATACATAAGCAACTCCACCACTCATACCAGCTGCGAAGTTCTTTCCTGTTGGTCCAAGAACAAGAACACGACCACCTGTCATGTATTCACATCCATGATCTCCAACTCCTTCAACAACTGCTGTAGCTCCTGAGTTTCTGACACAGAAACGTTCTCCTGCAACACCATTGATAAATGCTTTACCGCTTGTTGCTCCGTATAATGCAACGTTACCTACGATGATATTATCTTCTGCTTTGAATTTGACACCTGTTGGAGGACAAAGGATTAATTTACCACCAGAAAGTCCTTTTCCGAAGTAGTCATTGCTATCTCCAACCAACTGTAATGTAAGACCTTTTGGAATGAAAGCTCCGAAGCTTTGTCCACCGGCTCCATTACATTTTACAATATATGTATCATCATCTAATGCCTGTTCACCCCAACGTTTTGTGATCTCTGATCCAAAGATCGTTCCAAATGTACGGTCAATATTTGTAACGTCCAACTGAATGATCTTCTTTTGTTTCTTCTCAAGTGCTGGCATTAATTCTTTCATCAGAACTTTCATATCTGCTGTCTTTTCCAGTTTGAAATCATATACATTTTTATGATTGTAATCCATCTTCTGAGCTGGATCATATTTATATCCAAGAATCTTAGACAAGTCAACATGTTTTTCGGCTGCTTTTGCGTTTGGTTTTAATAAGTCTGTACGTCCAACTAATTCATCAACAGTAGCAACTCCTAATTTTGCCATATATTCTCTTAATTCCTGAGCAATAAATCTCATGAAGTTGATAACATATTCAGGTTTTCCAGCGAATCTCTTACGTAATTCTGGATTCTGTGTTGCGACTCCGACTGGGCATGTATCTAAGTTACATACTCTCATCATGACACATCCAAGTGTTACAAGTGGTGCTGTTGCGAAACCAAATTCTTCGGCTCCAAGCATTGCTGCGATTGCTACGTCTCTACCACTCATTAACTTACCGTCTGTCTCAACGATAACTTTGTTACGAAGATCATTCATTAACAGATTCTGATGTGCTTCTGCAAGTCCAAGCTCCCAAGGAAGTCCTGCATTGTAGATAGAGTTTCTAGGAGCAGCTCCTGTACCACCATCGTAACCAGAGATCAAGATAACCTGTGCTCCAGCTTTTGCTACACCAGATGCAACAGTTCCGACTCCTGCTTCGGATACCAGTTTTACAGAGATTCTTGCATCTCTGTTGGCATTCTTACAGTCATAAATTAACTGTGCCAAGTCCTCGATAGAGTAAATATCATGATGAGGTGGTGGTGAGATTAAGCTTACACCGGCTGTTGAATGACGAGTTTTTGCTATCCATGGGTAAACTTTCTTACCTGGAAGATGTCCTCCTTCTCCCGGTTTTGCTCCCTGTGCCATCTTGATCTGAATCTCTTTGGCACTTACTAAATATTCACTTGTTACTCCAAAACGTCCAGATGCAACCTGTTTGATCGCTGAGCAACGATTTAATCCGTCTCTTCCAACTTTTAATCTCTCAGGTCTTTCTCCACCTTCACCACTGTTTGATTTACCACCTAATTTGTTCATAGCAATCGCCAGTGTTTCATGTGCTTCTCCGGAAATAGATCCGTAAGACATTGCTCCTGTCTTGAAACGTTTGACAATAGAATCAACGCTTTCTACTTTCTCGATTGGAATACCTTTTTCTGGGTAATTGAATTCCATTAAACCTCTTAAGTTTCCTGGCTCTAATTCCTTATCGATCATATCTGTATACTGTTTAAACAGCTCATAACTTCCTGTTCTTGTTGCAACCTGAAGTGTATGAATCGTCTGTGGATTGTAAAGATGCTGTTCTTTTCCACTTCTGCATTTATGACTTCCTGAACTCTCTAATGTCAGATCATTCTCAAGTCCGAGTGGATCAAAGGCTGTATCATGTCTTGCATCTACATCCGCTTCAATATCTTTTAATGAAATACCTTCCACTCTGCTGACTGTATTTGTAAAATATTTTTCAATAACATCAGAATTAATACCAATCGCTTCAAAGATCTGAGATCCCTGATAAGACTGTAATGTTGAAATACCCATCTTAGATGCGATCTTAACGATTCCATGAAGGATCGCATTTGTGTAATCTTCAACAGCTGCATAGTAATCTTTCTGAAGCATATTTTCATCGATCAGTTTCTTAATTCCCTGTAATGCAAGGTATGGGTTTACTGCACATGCACCATATCCTAACAGTGTTGCAAAATGATGAACTTCTCTTGGTTCTCCACTCTCTAAGATCAGTGCAACAGATGTACGTCTCTTTGTCTTGATCAGATACTGATGCATTGCGGATACTGCTAATAATGAAGGAATTGCCACATGGTTTTCATCGACTCCTCTGTCAGAAAGAATGATGATGTTGGCTCCATCTCTGTAAGCTCTGTCTGTTTCTACGAATAAACGGTCTAATGCTTTCTCAAGAGATGTGTTCTTGTAATATATAATAGGAAGTTCTACAACTTTAAATCCTTCTTTGTTCATGGATTTGATCTTTAACAGGTCTGTATCTGTAAGGATTGGGTTGTGTACTTTTAATACGCGGCAGTTTTCTGGTTTCTCATCTAAGATATTACCTTCTTTTCCGACATAAACCGTTGTTGATGTTACAAGTTCCTCACGGATCGCATCGATTGGAGGGTTTGTTACCTGCGCAAATAACTGTTTAAAATAGTTAAATAATGGCTGATGGCGGTTAGATAACACTGCAAGTGGTGTATCATTTCCCATCGCTGCAATCGCTTCTGTCCCATTTAATGCCATTGGAAGAATTGCTGTACGGATATCTTCATATGTATATCCGAACGCTTTCATCAGTTTTTCACGTTCTTCTGCTCCGTATGTTGGAACTGGTTCATTTGGAATCTTTAAGTCTTTTAATTCCAACAGATTACTATCTAACCATTCACCATATGGTTCTTTCTCTGCGTATTTTTCTTTGACTACATCATCTGCGATCACTTCTCCTTTGATCGTATCAACCAATAACATCTTTCCTGGATGAAGTCTTTCTTTAACTACGATCTTTGTTGGATCGATGTCAAGAACTCCAATCTCTGATGATAAGATCAGCTGATCATCATCTGTGATATAGTATCTTGATGGACGAAGTCCGTTACGGTCAAGTACCGCTCCTACCTGATCACCGTCTGTAAAGATGATAGATGCAGGTCCATCCCATGGTTCCATCATTGTTGCATAGTACTGATAGAAATCACGTTTCTCCTGTGAAATGACTTTATTGTTCTCCCATGGTTCTGGGATTGTGATCATGATCGCATGTGGAAGATCCATACCACTCATAACTAAGAACTCTAATGTATTATCAAGTCTTGCAGAGTCAGATCCGTTTGGGTTTACCACTGGGATCAGTTTGTGCATTTCATCTTTGAGGTACTCTGATTCCATATTCTCTTCTCTGGCAAGCATCTTATCGGCATTTCCACGGATTGTGTTGATCTCTCCGTTATGTACGATAAAACGATATGGATGAGCTTTCTCCCAGCTTGGTGTCGTATTTGTACTGAATCGTGAATGTACAAGTGCGATTGCTGATTCGTAATCTGGATCCTGAAGATCTTTAAAGAATGTACGAAGCTGTCCAACTAAGAACATACCTTTATATACGATCGTTCTGCTGGATAATGAAACGACATAAGATTCTTCATTACTTTGTTCGAATACTTTTCTTGCAATATATAATTTACGGTCAAAATCAAGTCCTTTTTCAACGTCTGCTGGTTTTGCAACGAATCCCTGTAAGATCTTTGGCATGCATTCTACTGCTTTCTTACCAAGAACTGCTGGTACTGTTGGAACCTCTCTCCATCCAAGGAATGTCATTCCTTCTTTCTCAACGATGATCTCGAACATCTTCTTTGCTTGACGAAGTCTTAATTCGTCATTTGGAAAGAAGAACATTCCAATTCCGTATTCTCTTTCTTTCCCGATATTGATTCCAGCTTCTTTGCAGGCTTTGTTAAAGAACTTATGTGAAATCTGAAGCATGATTCCTACACCGTCTCCTGTCTCTCCTGCTGCATCTTTTCCTGCACGATGCTCTAATGTCTCAACAATCTTCAGTGCATTATCTACTGTCTGATGATTCTTGACTCCCTTAATATTTACACAGGCACCGATACCGCAGTTATCGTGCTCAAAACTTGGATCATATAATCCAGGAATTTGATTTGTCTGTTTCATATCCATTCATCCTTTCTCGCTGTGTTCTCTCGTTGTTTTTTCTTATCATATCGAAATTTTCCCTAGTTGTAAAGTATGAATTTTCTTAAGTTGTCAGATAATTAGACTTCTTGAGATTATATATAGTTATTTTCTGATAATATATTAAATTATCTCTTATTTTCTCGTTTATTAAGCACTATTTCTCAAAAACTTTTTTAAAAAAGTTGTACTATTTTGTCATTTATACTATACTAAATAACGTCCGTTTCGATTAAATTTAATCATTTGGACCATTTTTATAACATTGATATATTAATTAGAAAGAAGAGGTTTTATTTATTATGAATGAACAAAAGACAAATCCTCTCGGTACTGAGAAGATTTCTAGCTTGCTTCTTCGTTTTGCAATTCCAAGCATTATCGCTATGGTCGTAAGTGCTTTATATAATATGGTAGACCAGTTTTTTATTGGCCGAAGCGTTGGAATGCTTGGAAATGCCGCAACGAATGTTGCTTTCCCATTAGTCATCACTTGTACTTCCATCGCTTTAATGTGTGGAATTGGTGGCGCTGCAAACTTTAACCTTTGCATGGGACGACGCGAAAAGAATGAAGCAGCTTCCTTCGCTGGAAATGCGATCACCATGCTATTTTCACTTGGTGTGATTCTTTGCATCGTGACAAGACTATTTTTAAAACCAATGATGATCTTATTTGGAGCAACTTCTAGTGTTTTAAATTATTCTTTAACCTACACCGGAATTACATCCCTTGGTTTTCCATTTTTGATCTTAACAACTGGAGGTACAAATCTTGTACGTGCTGATGGAAGTCCAAAGTTTTCTATGGCTTGTACTTTGACTGGTGCAATCATTAATACGATCCTTGATCCTACATTGATTTTTGGTTTTCATATGGGAATTGCCGGTGCTGCATGGGCAACTGTGATCGGGCAGATTGTTTCTGGTATTATGGTAATCTTATATTTAAGAAAATTTAAGACCGTCGATCTGACATTGAAAAGATTAAAACCACACCCACATTATATCGGAAGAATTGTTTCCCTTGGTATGGCACCATTTTTTAATCAGGTTTCTATGATGGTCGTACAGATCGTTATGAACAATGTTTTAATCCGATATGGTGCAAAATCTTCTTACGGAAGCGATATCCCTCTAGCATGTGCCGGGATCATCACAAAGATCAATATGATCTTTTTCTCCATTAATATTGGTATTTCCCAAGGATTACAGCCAATCATCAGTTATAACTATGGTGCGAAGAAACTGGATCGTGTGCGAGAAGCCTATTTAAAAGCTGCAATCTCTGCAACGATCATCAGTACGGTTTCTTTTATCTGCTTCCAGTTGTTCCCACGACAGATCATTGGAATCTTTGGTTCTGAGAGTGAAGCTTACTTCCGTTTTGCTGAGAAGTTCTTTCGAATTTTCTTGTTTTGTACTTTTATTAATGGTTTACAGCCAATTACTGCGAACTTTTTTACGGCGATTGGAAAGGCGAACCGTGGTATTTTCCTTTCATTGACCAGACAGGTTATTTTCTTGCTGCCATTGATGATCATTCTGCCGATTTTCTTTGGAATTGAGGGAGTTATGTTTTCAGCACCAATTGCGGATGGATTTGCGGCGATATGTGCGATTACATTTGCGGTACATGAATTACGATCATTTCATTAGAAACAGAGGTATTGTTTTATGATTTCAAAACATAAAGACCTTGCAATTGTATTTGTACGTGCAATTTCCATGTTAATTATCGTTATATATCATTATAGTTGTTCATTAGTTCAAGATCATATTACAAATAAACATCTTCCTTTATATGGTTATGCATCTGGCCGCTGGGGACAATCAGCGGTCTATACATTTCTAATCATCAGTGGATATGTATTATTTATGAATTACGCTTCTCATTTTTCATTCAAAAAATATTATTACCGCAGATTTCGAAGTATTTACCCTTCTTTTTGGCTTGTATGGCTTGCCGTATTTATTATTCGATCCATGCAACACCAAACAATTTTTTGGGGTGGGAATCCTATCTATATTCTTTTTTCAATAATAGGTATAGATGGATATTTTTTACCAAATGGTATAGGATATTATTCAGTTGGTGAATGGTTTTTAGGTGTTATAATTCTTATTTATATCTTATTTCCTGTTTTTTTAACATTATGGAAAAATCATCGATCTGTTGTTTATATGATCATAAGTGCCATTTTTATTCTTCAAATCATATGTGATCTTGGAAGAACCGATTTTTTTGTATGCACAGCGTCTTTTCTTGCTGGAATATGGTTTTATGAACATCGAAACTTTTTATTAAGTAAATGGACATCTTTTATTTCTTTCGGTATTATTTTAGTACTATGTAATATAGATTTTCGTTCTTATTTTGGTGACAATTTTCCAATTGTTTTTATGGGTTTTATTTTATTTATTTTTCTGTACTCTTTCGGATATTTTGTAATGAAATTTAATTTTCCATTCATATCTTTTCTTGCAAAATACAGTTATCAAGCAATGCTTGTCCATCATGTTCTGACTTTCTGGATCATAAGATTTTGTGGTATGTTTAGAATTTCTGTTTATATTGGGTTGATTTTTGAACTTCTTGCCACTTATATTGGCGCATTCATAGTAAAAAAATCAGAAAAATATATTTTCAGTTTTCTGCCTGATCAGCTAAAATAATGCCATAATAAAAAGATACACAACCGATTTTATATTACTTTCAAATTGATTGTGTATCCTTTTTTTATTTATAGCTTTTCTACTTCACAACTATGCTTCTTCGTTTTTCTATCATAACTGATTCCAACTGCTAATATACTTCCTTCATATGCTGAAATTTCTCCAATTTTTCCTTGGAATTTCAATTGGTAATTCTTCTCTTTAATCTGTTCTATTGCTTCCTGTGGCGTATGATTTATTTTAAGTTCTAAAATGATTCCAGGTATATCATTTCTTTTTGGATAGAAGATAAAATCCACAAATCCTTTTCCTGCTTTATCTTCTCTCTCAACACGATATTCATCTCTTGCAGAAAGATATACTAAATTTACAATTGCTGAATAAATCTGGTCTTTTGTATATAAATCATTTGCTGTTGCTGCATATTGCTGCATTTTTGCCGGAACACGTTCTCCCGCAACCATCAATACAATATCATTTCTCACATCCGCTATATTTCCTTTGATATAGTTGAAAATGGAATCGTAAGTTCCCGAACTTGTCCAATAGTTTGCCAGTTGGTTATCTCTTAATGCACAGACAACACATCTTGGATTATATAAATAATCTCCTGCTGCCGCTCGATAACCATCATACCATTCTTTTAATTCAATTCTTAAAATCTTCGGGTTCTTTGTTATCTTTTTATAAATATTATAAAGCTGATCCACTTCCTCATCCAAAAAGCCAAAATATTCACTGTATTTTTCTTTGCATGCCATATCATACTCATCAAACATATTTAATTCCGATCCATCGGAATATTTTGCAATTGGAAGAATTCCTGTCATATAAGTCATTTGAACATATGGGCGGTCTTTTAATAAATTACTTAAAAACTGGATATACTGCTTTTTATTTTCTTCCGTAATAAAATCTTTATGGAAAATAAAATCCCATTCATCCAAAACAAAAACAAAACGTTCCTGACTGCATTCTTCAAAAATCGTCTCTAGCACATCCGCCGCAGAATCATCTTCGTAAACTTCGATCTGTGGATATTTCTTTTTCAAATCTCTGATCAACGTTATTTCGATTTTCCCTATATAATCAGCATATGAATCACAGGATCTTGATATCTTACTAAAATCAATAGAAATCACATTATATTTATTTCTGTATTCTTTATATTTCGTATTACCGGCAATCTTTAATCTTCCAAAAATCGAATCTGAATCCACTTTTTTGCTCAAAAATGCTGCGATCATATTAGCCATGATCGTTTTTCCAAAACGTCTTGGTCTTGTGATACAAACATGCTGATTCCCTGCATCCAAAACAGGGAACAATTCTGTCAGCAATAATGATTTATCTACAAAATATGGCTGATTTGCTTCACCTTGATATAACGCATATGGAATTGAACTATTTAGATATCTTCCCATGAGTTGGATTCCTCCTTATTTTGGTTCTTATTATACATTATTTTACTGACTTCGTCTATTCACCAAAAACACTCTTCTCCAATCCCCAATTCCAAAACTTCTCATAATCTTCTTCAATACAGATACATGAAAAATTCTCTGGTTTTACAATCCTCTTTAGAACATCCATCTGTAAAAATGTCTCATAGCTATATAATTGTTCCAATGGAATATCATCGATTTCGTGTAGTGTTACATATTTTGTATGTTGTTTCACTTTTTCTTTTAGCTCTATGTAATAATCCGTATCCGGGCTTGTTAGTCTGCCAATGAGATGATAAATTGCAGGAATATCTTTGGTACATTTCAAAGCTTTTTTTGCATATCTTAAGGCTCTTTTATTTGATACTTCATAATCACTAAGTGCAACTTCCCAAACTGCCCTCAAATATAAGATGATTGCTTCATTTTCTCTTGAACCATTCTCTTCCAGCCATTCTTGATATACATTAACTTCATCATTTCCATAGAGACTTTCAATGTAACTTCCAAAAATGTAAAAACATTCATCTTTTATTTTTTCTTTATTGTCTCTTAACAGATTTAAAACGATTTCTTGTCGATCATCATGGATTGGATAATATAATTCGAAAATACATCTTTGTAAAATATGTTCCGAATCCTCTGGAATCTGTTCATAAAAATTTCTTTCCTTGGAATAAATGATTTCTGTCGGCTTTCCTAATGTTTTACGAATGGAACGAATTAAACGTTCTCTGAATATACGGTTATATCGTTCTTCGTGTTTCATATTTAAATGTAATTTTTGTTCCATTTTTTGTAATAACTGTTTATGATCATCTAATAATTTTTTATCATTTAAGTTATTTTCTATAATCATTCTATCTATTGTATACAAAACATAATGCCTTATGTCATCATCTTTAGATTTTAAATCTTTTAAGATTTCATAAATATATTTTTTTTCCTGCGTTACATAATATAATTCCGCATAAGTACTATAAACTGCCCTTCTGTCTTTCTTTAACTTTGATAATATTTCATGCATCCTTTTTTCTATAACATCATCAGACAGTTTTCTCTTAAATCCAATATATCCTATCATATCAACAATATCATATTTTATAAAATCCGTGCACTCTTCAAACTCTTCCAATAAACTTGCAAAATCCTCTGCCTTAATAAAATTTGCCAAGGATCGCACCGCCATTTCCGCAACAAGTCTGTCTTGATCTTTTACCATGACTTTTAGAATATCATAACTCCAGTCTTCTAGTTCATAAATAAGCATATCCATTACTTTTGCTTTATAATAACTGCTATTACATTGACTTAACTGCTTTATAATCTTCTTATCTTTTTTGGAAAATAGCTGGCATTCTTCTTGTTTTCTTTGAAGTTTTGTTAATTGCTTCTTTTGATTCATATGACCACCCCTCACTTCTTAAATTTTTAGAAATGCATTGATGTTACTTAATTATTCAATCCTATTACCTGCACTTTATAAATCATATATGCGTTCATTCTTAAATTTTTGGCTTTAGGTAAGATCGTTAAACTATATAAGTAAGATTTTATTGTTTTTCCTCATTGTTTCTTCCTCTATGTACCACCAGCTTAATTCCTATACCTTCAACTTTATTGTTCCTAATCATTTATCCGTTTTATTGTTTTATATTTTAACAATAACATACTATATTTTTGAATTCAAATCATTTATATAAAGCATTTTTTAACAATTTCTGTTTGTCGAAAACTTTATTGGAATCCTATAAACTATATCCAGCATTCCCTCTGTCTATGAAAATCTTAATTTTAAAACCAAGTAGCCTTCAGGTATAAAATGAAACAGACACATATATTAGGGTTCGAAATGATAGAATTTCCATAGGCTTTTTTGAAAAATCGCAGCAAAGATGGCTGCATGTTTGAGCCGTAGGCGAGTTTGCAGAGGAATCTTTGCGAATCAGCGTTTTGCAAAAAAGCCGTCAATGGAATTCGTTTTTCAAACCCTAATATATGTGTCTGTTTCATTTTATACTCGATACACTACTGTTTGTTTTATAAATTAAATTTTAGAATGTCACATCCTTACCATAATAAATACATTCCAATATCTTCTCCATATCCTCAACAGATGTTTCTCTCGGATTAGATCCCGTACAAGCATCTCCAACTGCTCTCTCTGCGATCATATGTTTCTTCTCAATAAATTCTTCTTCATTTACTCCGAAATCTTTCAGATTAGACACAATATTAAGACTTGCTCTCAAATCTTCTACTGCTTTGATCAGTGATAAAGTTAATGCCTTATCTGTAACTCCAGGAAGTCCTAATTTTCTTGCGATCATTGCGAATCTGTCTTCACAGACTTTGGCATTGTACTGGATGACATATGGAAGATAGATTGCATTTGCACATCCATGAGGAATGTGTCCTGTATCAAAGACTGCTCCTGTCTTATGGGCTAAGGAATGTACGATTCCAAGCAGTGCGTTAGAAAATGCCATTCCTGCCAGGCACTGTGCGATATGCATGTTTCCTCTTGCTTGCATGTCCCCTTCATAAGATGCTTTCAGGTTATCAAAGATCATCTCGATCGCATGGATCGCTAACGGATCTGAGAATGGAGAATGTAATCCTGCAACGTAAGCTTCGATTGCATGAGTTAATGCATCCATTCCTGTATGTGCTGTTAATGTCTGTGGCATGGTCTCTGCCAATGATGGATCTACGATCGCTACATCTGGTGTGATCTCAAAATCAGCCAGTGGGTATTTGATTCCTGTACTGTAATCTGTAATTACTGAGAATGCCGTTACCTCTGTTGCTGTTCCTGAGGTTGATGGAATTGCGATAAATGTTGCTTTATTACGAAGTGGTGGGATTGTAAATGGATCTTTGATGTCATCAAAGGTTGTCTGTGGATGCTCATAAAATACCCACATTGCCTTTGCTGCATCAATTGGTGATCCTCCACCCATTGCGATGATCAGGTCTGGTTCAAATTCCTGCATCACTTTGGCACCTTTCATAACAGTTTCTACAGATGGATCTGGTTCGATTCCTTCGATCAGTTTTGTTTCAATTCCAGCTTCTTTCAAATATCCAACAACCTTGTCAACAAATCCAAAACGTTTCATAGATCCGCCGCCTAGGCATAATACTGCTTTGTTTCCTTTGATTGTTTTTAGTGTCTCTAATGCGTTTTCTCCGAAGTATAAATCTCTTGGTAATGTAAATCTTGCCATAACTACATCTCCTTTTACCTGGATGACCGAAATTGAACTTATCCTCATATATCTGAATATCCGATTTCAATCGATTGTTTCGCTACAAATACATAGTACACTATTGTTAAAATTTTATCAATGCTTTCTTGCAACTTTTTTTCATTTATTCATATGTATAAATAGCAAAAAGAACCTTGTACAATTACAAGATCCTTTTTCTCTTTTGTATATTCTTATTTATGTCCACGGACTTTTAAATATTCCTCTAATCCATGTCTTCTTAACTTACATGCTGGGCATTCTCCGCATCCATCACCCATCACTCCATTATAGCATGTTAAAGTTTCATTTCTTACGATATCAAAAACACCTAATTTGTCAGCCATCTCCCATGTCTGTTTCTTGTCAATCCACATCAGTGGTGTGATCACTTCAAACTCATAATCCATGGCAAGTGTTAATGTTGTCTCTAGGGATGAGATAAAGACATGGCGACAGTCTGGGTATCCACTGAAATCACTCTGGGAAACACCGGTTACTAATACATGAATTCCTCTTTGTTTTGCAAAAACAGCTGCAAATGTTAAGAATAACATGTTTCTTCCATCAACAAATGAATTTGGTGTTCCTTCTTTTGGTGCTTCATGATCTACTTCCATGTCTACTCTTGTTAAAGAGTTTGGTGCTAACTGGTTTAATAGTTCCATATCTAAGATATGATGTTCTACCCCGTGTTCTTTACAGATCTTCTTGGCACATTCAAGTTCCTTGGAATGTCTCTGCCCGTAGTTAAATGAAAGTGCGATCACTTCATCGTATTTCTTCTTTGCCCAGAAAAGGCATGTTGTGCTGTCTTGTCCACCGCTGAATACAACAACGGCTTTGTTTGGTTTTGCCATTTTGCTTATCTCCTTTTCTTATTTTCCTGCCTGCATCATAAAATGCCATTTTAATGTAGAATCTGTGTCAAATGCTCCACGAAGTGTTGTTGTCACTGTCTTAGCATTTTGTTTTTTGATTCCTCTTGCACTCATGCAGCTATGGCACCCTTCGATATAAACGGCTACATCTTCACTTCCTGAAACTTCCATGATGATCTCTGCGATATCACTTCCGATTCTTTCCTGAAGCTGTAAGCGCTTTCCAACCATGTCACAGATTCTTGCAATCTTGCTAAGTCCTAATACTTTATCTTTTGGCAGATATGCCACAGAAACTTTCATATCATACATTAATGCCATATGGTGTTCGCAATAGCTAAAGATATCTATATCTTTTACGATCACCATATCTTTGTGGTCTTTGACACTTAGATCATCTTCAAATGTTTTTGAAAACATCTGTGCGATCTCATGATTACTATAATTCATTCCCTCAAAGACTTCTTCATACATTCTTGCGACACGATCTGGTGTTTCTTTTAATCCTTCACGATCTGGATCATCTCCAAGTGCAACAAGGATTCCTCTTACGTGTTCCTTGATCGCTTCTTTATCGATTGCCATAGTATTTCCTCCCATAATAAATTAGTACTAAACGCCTGTCTTGTCAGGATCCCATACGACTTTGTGGATCTGAATCTGGAATCTGACTTTGTTAAGCTTGTTTTCTTTCATAAATTCAACGATTTCTTCTGGTTCGATCTTGCCAAATACAGGACTGAAATATACGATCGCCTTCTGGCACAGGCTGAATCTTTCGATGATTTCTTTTGCTCTGTTTAAATCTTCCCTGCTTCCAATAACAAATTTGACAACGTCCCATGGTTTTAAATATTCCATATTTTCAAGGCACATACTCTCTTCCATGTTGCTGGATGGAAGTTTATAATCCATTGTCATTGTCAATCTGTTATCTCTTTCTTTATAATATTTGATCGGTACACTTCCGTTTGTCTCAATCTCAATCTCAACTTTTGGCATCATTAAGATACTTCCGATCAGTTCTGATACATTTTCATCAAGAAGTGGTTCTCCACCAGTTAATGTAACGAGTTCTACTCCTGCCTCTTTAATTCTTTCTACGATCTGTGGCGCTGTTAAAAGTTCACACTTTGCATTTCTTTTGTTTGCCCATGTTGTGTCACAGTAAGAGCAGTTTAAGTTACATCCTTTCAATCGGATAAACATAGCAAGACGACCAGCTTTCTTTCCTTCTCCGTTGATACTTACAAAGGTTTCGACTACTTTAAATGTTTCCATCTCATTTACTCCCCATATGCTGCCATATTATTTGGTGTCTCATAAACTTTCGCTAACTTGACATCATATCCGATTTCTTTCACTCTATCATAAAAATATTTTGCAAAACTCTCTGCAGTTGGACGAAAATCTACGAAGATCATTTTGAAATTTTCCTCTTTCAATGCTTCTACTGTCTTCTCTTTTAATGTTCCATCTTCTATGATCAGACTATGATCAAACTCATCTGCTAATTTTTTGATATCATCTTTTAACTGTCCAAAATCGACAACCATTCCTCGAATCTGCCCTGTCTGTTCTAATGTTTCACTTTGTACGGTAACTTCTAATTTCCAGCGGTGACCGTGGATATTGCTGCATTTTCCTTCATAACCCGATAAAAAATGAGCTGAATCAAAGGATGCATGTGTTGTTAACTGATACATTTTCTTCTTTCCCTTCTACATATATTTTCAATCAAAAAAGGATACAAGCACGCGTACCTGTATCCTGAAAATCTTCTTCTCAGTCCTAGTTTTGTTTATAGACAGGATGGTACGAATGAACTGTCTTTGATTTCTAAAATCTTATCTAGTATATCATTGTTTTATCAAAATAGCAAACAGAGATTGCAAAATTTCACAATCTCTGTTTACTTATTATAAATATTGCTTATGAAAATATGAGGAATTAATTTATTGTAAATGGTTATTTACAATCTTATTTATTTAATGGTTTCTTTGTAAATGACATAACGATCATTCCAATAACTGCACCAACTACTACAGAAATTAAGTATTGTACTGGATTCGTGATGACTCCAATAACAAAGATTCCACCGTGTGGTGCTGGAAGTCCACATTTAAATGCCATGGATAACGCACCTGCTACTGCAGATCCTACGATACATGGTGGCAGGATATGGATTGGATCTCCTGCTGCAAACGGGATAGCTCCTTCTGTAATGAATGATAATCCCATGATGTAATTTACAACACCAGATTTTCTTTCACTCTCTGTAAAACGATTCTTGAAGAATGTTGTACAAAGTGCGATCGCAAGTGGAGGTACCATTCCTCCGGCCATAACAGCTGCCATGATCGCATACTGTTCTGGTCCTGCATTGGCTACTGTTAACTGTGCTGTACCAAATACATACGCTGCTTTATTAAATGGACCACCCATATCAATGGACATCATCGCTCCAAGAACTGCTCCTAAAAGGATAGAACTTGTTCCACTCATAGATGATAAGAAGTTATTCAGTCCTGTATTGATCGCTCCAACAACCGGATTAACTGCGATCATCACAACACCCATAATTAAAATACCACAAACTGGGAATAGTAAAATTGGTTTTAACCCTTCTAATGCACTTGGTAATTTATCAAACAGTTTTCTTAATAAAACCATGATATATCCACCAACAAAACCTGCAAATAATGCTCCGATAAATCCAGAGGAAACGGCTTTGGTAGAGTCATATGCCATGATATTTGCAAATGTATAACCACCATTTGCTAATGCTCCACCAACGAAACCTATCGCTAATCCTGGTCGGTCTGCAATACTCATTGCAATAAATCCAGCTAAGATTGGAAGCATAAATCCAAATGCCTGTTCACCGATTGTCTTTAGTAAAGCTGCAAGTGGTGTATTCTTACCGAAGTTTGCCGGGTTGATTGCCTGATTATCTACTAAGAATGCAAGAGCGATCAAGATACCTCCACCGATTACAAATGGCAGCATATGAGATACACCATTCATCAGATGTTTATAAATCTGACGTCCAACGCTTTCACCTTCTGCACTATCTTCTTGTGCTGCTGCTCCTGAATGATGATATGTTGGTGCTTTCTTATCTAAAATTGTCTGGATCAGTTCTTCTGGTTTATTAATTCCGTCCGCTACTTTTGTCTGAAGAACCTGTTTTCCATCAAAACGTGCCATCTCAACGTTCTTATCTGCTGCTACGATGATTCCATCACAATTTTCAATCTCTTCTTTTGTTAAGACATTCTTTGCTCCACCTGAACCATTTGTCTCAGCTTTTAATGTAATTCCCATCTCTTTTGCTTTATTCTCAAGAGATTCTGCTGCCATGAATGTATGAGCGATTCCTGTTGGGCATGCTGTAACTGCAAGAACTCTGATCGTTCCATCGTCTGCTTTCTCTTCTTGTACAGCAGGTTTCTCTTCTTCCTTCGCCGCCTCTTCTGGGAATTTTTCTGTTTCTTTCTTGTCGATCAATGCAAGATATTCTTCCTTGCTTGTTGCCTTCAATAAGCTGTCCTTAAATACTGGATCCATTAAGATCACAGATAATCTTGACAATGCCTCTAAATGCACGTCACTTCCTTCTGCTGGTGCTGCGATCATAAAAAATACGTCAGATGGTTCTCCATCCATTGCTTCATAATCGACTCCGTCTGGTACTGTCATAGAAGCCAAACCAGCCTTAGTTACTGCTTTGTTCTTAGAATGAGGAATTGCAATCCCTCCTCCGATACCAGTTGTTCCATTAGCTTCTCTTGCTAAAATGCCCTTCTTGTATTCTTCGCGATCTGTGATGTTTCCGCCCTTGACCATTAAATCAACCAGATGATCAATTGCTTCTTCTTTGCTGTTAACCTTCACACCAAGGTCAATTGTTGCATCCTGCAACAGCTCTGTAATTCTCATACAGGTTATCCTCCTTTTCCAAAATTAAAAACGTCAAAATCAATCATTTGTTTCTTTTTTTTCTTCATTATAACACAGTTTCAGTCAAAGTCAATCATTTTAAACCATTTTCTTTCATATTTTTGAAAAAAAGGAAATATTAAAAAGCATACCTCTTTTTAATATTTCCCTTCCTTTTAATTTTTATTTCACTTTGATCGCCCAGCGCATCTTTGTTGATTTTGCTCTTCCGTTCTGGGCACATTCCTCTTTTGATGGACGAATAACATCTTTGGCTACATCACTGTAGATTCCTATTTTCTTCCCATACTTAAACGCATGTTTTACAAGTCGATCTTCTCCAGAGTGGAATGTAAGGATCGCAACCTTTCCACCTGGTGCCAATGCGTCTGGAAGTTTCTCCAATAATTCTTCTAATACTTCAAACTCGCTGTTTACATCAATACGCAAAGCCTGAAATGTTCTCTGGCAGGATTTTTTAACTGCTTCTTTTCGCTCTTTTTCCGGCAAAAAGTTTAATGCTCTTTCAATGACATCTTTAAGATCTGTTGTTGTCTTGATCTTCTTTCCCCGTTTCATCGTTGCAACGGTTTCTTTTGCAATCTGTTTTGCATACGGCTCATCTGCATTTTCAATGAGCATTCCTTCAAATTCAGCCTTCGTGATATCTTCTAAACGCTCTGCCGCTGAAATTCCTTTTTCTGGATTCAGTCTTAAATCTAATGGTCCTTCAAATTTATAAGAAAATCCTCTTTCCGGATTATCAATCTGCATGGAGGATACGCCAAGGTCGGCTAAAATGAAATCGAATGGTCCAACTTCTTCGGCTACCTGATCAATATTAGCAAAATTAATATGCTTGATCGTTAAGATATCTTCTCCAAACCCTGCATCATGCAGACGTTTCTCTGTCTTTACAGATTCGATCGGATCTACATCTAATGCGTAGATATGACCTTTGCCCTGTAACTTTTCTAACATCTTTCTTGTATGTCCGCCATATCCTAAGGTTGCATCCAAGCCTTTTTGTCCTGGCTGAATATCGAAAAATTCAAGAATTTCCTTTACGCAAATAGAAATATGCATTCCAGCTGGGGTACTTCCTTTGCTGATGACTTTTTGAATCGTATCTCCGTATTTTTCTGGGTTTAATTCCTTATATTTTTCTTCAAATCTTCTTGGATGAGTTCCTTTGTATCTTACCCTTCGTTTATGTTTTTTTTCTGGCTGTTGCTGTTCCATTGTTTTCTACCTTTCTTTATTGTAATTTGTTAATCTGAGATCAGGACATTTTTCCCTTCAAATGCAAAGCCATATGCTTTAATATTATTTTCACTGATTCCTGCTTCGATTAGCTCTTCTTTGTAATTCTTTTCTTTAATCTGTTCCAATGCATTTTGTGCTGTTTCTTCTAAAGATTTTTCTTTCTTAGGACTGATTACTTTAAATTCCATAATGATTGCTTTATCTTTGACATTTCTTGGCCTTAACATCACATCATATCTTCCAAAACCACTTTCACGATTGGATTTTATTTCATAGCGATCCATTAATTCTACCAGAAGTCCAAGCACAAATCCATGGTAAAATCGCTCTGGTTCCAACATTTTTGACGATTTTTTCCCTACATCAAAATAGCTGAAAATGCGCATTGATATCCGATTCATGTAAGCATTCATTGCTTCTATGTCATCATTTAACATTGCTTTAATAAATGCATTATAATCTCCACCAGTCTTTGAAAACCAGTTTTTTACCATATGTGCAAACATTACTTTTACTTCAAAGTTTGTTAATTTTAAACGGTACAACTGCTTCCAATTTAGATAATCAGAATCATCTCTTATTTTTTCTTCTACTTTCAGATAACCACTCGCAAGTAACAGACTCCAGATTGCTGTTTCCTCTAGATCCAGCTGATCATATACAATCTGCTCATCTAATTCTGTCACAATTTCTTTTCCATTTAATAATAATTCAAACGATTCTTTTACCTGTGTATTTCCTTCTCTGATCAACTTTCCGATCAAGGAATTACTGCTTGTATTTGCCCAATATGGAGCTACTTCCTTTTTATCCAGATAATTTATGATTGACCATGGATTATAGATTTCTTTCGCCTCTCCAAAACAAAATCCATCATACCAAAGTTTTACTTCTTCTTTTTTGTCTTCTAAATCATATTCTTTCAGAGCTTTTATCACTTCTTCCTGTGTAAATCCAAACTTATCTTCGTATTTCTTTGATGTTGTTGTCACAACTTCCAGATTATTAAGATCTGAAAAGATGGATTCTTTGCTGACCCTTGTGATTCCTGTCATGATTGCTCTTTCCAGATATGGATTTGTTTTAAATGTAGAATTTAACAAAGATCTTAAAACTCCCATCAAATCCGACCAAAATCCCCCAACATAAGCTTCCTGAATTGGTGTATCATACTCATCTAATAAAATAATTGTTTTCTTTCCATAATAGCGACTTAGATAATCTGACATCTTTCGAATGGAATCAGAAATCATACTGTCATTCATCCTTGTTGAAATCTGTTTGTATTCTTCTTTCTCATTATCTGTCAGCAAATCCGTATGAAGAAGAAAAATATTTTGATTATAAAGCTCTTGTATGATACGGCAAATACTTTCTCTTGCCTGTTCGTAAGTATTTTCTTTTACATTTGCAAAACTTAAAAAGATCACTGGGTATGTTCCTTGAATTTCCCGGTATTCTTTATATTTCCAGATATTTAGTCCTTCGAATAATTCATCTCTTTTAGCATATTCGATGGAAAAAAACTTCTCTAACATGCTCATATTTAATGTTTTTCCAAAACGTCTGGGGCGGGTGATCAGCGTAACTGCGTCATCAAATTCCCACCATTCTTTGATGAATTCAGTTTTATCAATATAAAAATTGTTTTTTATTCGGACAGTTTCAAAATCCTGATGTCCAATACCGACAACTCTTGCCATACTGATCCCTCCTTTTTCTTTACCTTCATTGCAATATCCATGTTGTTTTTATTTTTTTACTGTACATGCCTCTTTAATGCTTCCAAATAGATAGCTCCTAATCTACTAGGTTTCGTCTTCTTATGTGTCACATACCCTATATGCATCTCGCCTTCTTCTGCAAGCGAAACTGCGATAATATTCTCTCCATTTAATTCCTTGTCAATCACACCACTGCTGATCGTATATCCATTTAATCCAATCAGTAAATTAAACAGCGTTGCCCTGTCTCTGACTCGAATATTCTTTGAGCGCACTTCGGTACTGAACATTTCTTCTGAATAATAAAATGAATTATGTTCTCCCTGTTCAAAAGACAGATATGGATAATCTTTGAGATCCTCCATTGTAACCTGATCTTTCTGTGCCAGTGGGTTCTTGTCACAGATGAAAATATGTGGTCTTGCGACAAATAGTTCCGTGAATTTGAGATCATTCGCTTTCATGATCTTCTCAAGTACAGATGCATTAAATTCATTGAGATATAAAATTCCGATCTCGCTTTTCATTCTTGCCACATCATCGATGATCTCATAGGTCTGTGTCTCTCGCAAACTGAAATCGTAATTCTCACTTCCATATTCCTTGATCAAATCTACAAATGCATTAACTGCAAAGGAATAATGCTGTGTTGAGATACAAAATTCCTGTTTCCCGCCATTTTTATGTTTATATTTCTCTTCGATCAATGCCGCCTGTTCCAGCACCTGCCTTGCGTATCCGAGAAAAATTTCTCCTTCTCTGGATACATGAATTCCTTTGTTGGTGCGGTCAAAGATCGTGATCTGCATCTCTTTTTCCAGTTCTTTTAATGCTTTGGTAAGGCTTGGCTGTGATACAAAGAGTTCTTCTGCTGCCTTGCTGATCGTTCCGATCTCTGCGATTGTTACGACATATCTTAACTGTTGTAATGTCATCGTCTCTTCCTTCTTTGGTCTTTTTGTACCATTATACAATAGTTTATATCATCTGGCAAAGACGTCTATTTCATATATTTTTTGAAAAACTGCTCGATCAGACTTAATGTTGGTTCACTCCAGAAATATGGATGCCCATAGACATTTTTGCTGCCGATTTCTAATCCTTCCGGATTGTCTGGTTCTCCCTGATTTGGTGTTGTTTCTGGAACGATTATCTGTAGCGTTCTTTCGATTTCATCTCTGCTTACATAACAAATATCTGGCTGATATATGCCATAAATTTCTTTTCCTGTTATTTTCATTTTCTGAATTTCATTTGCTAGCATTATAAAATACCTCCATAATGACATTTTATCATATGGAGGCATTTTCTTCCTATTTATTTTTATTCACGACTTTTTAATGCGTCAGAAAGTCCAACTTTGTAAATCTTACGCACTAATAACTTGTTAATTATCAGATATGTAATTATAATTCCTGCATAAACCAATGCATATAATTGCCATGTGAAACTTAAATTCATACTACACGCTATATTAGAAACCATGGCTGGATACATCGCATCCATTACTTTTTTGGATAATGGAACACTGATCAGTGCTCCAATTGCGATCATATAGAAATTTCCATCGAGATAAAGTTTCTTAATCTCTTTCTTGCGATATCCAAACACTTTCATCAATGCAATATTTTGTGCAGAACGATCGATCATTACTTTGATCATCAGATACATAACAATCGCAAAGATGATAACAGAAAGGCCAACAACCATTCCCATCATCGGTTTCATCATATTGATAAATATATCCGAACTCTCCTCGATTGCCTTTTTACTTGTCGTTGCATATAATTTTCCAGAATCAATTGATAATTTCTTCTTCGAAACAACCATGTTGTAATAATCAGAAGATGTCTGGAAGAGATCTCTCATGCTGTCGATATCCATAAATGCGTACATACCAGAAGAATATTGTGTAATATCTGCTACTTTGAATGCATAATCCATTTCATCTTCTTCATCGGATAATACAATGGAATCTCCCTTTTTCAGATCATATTTTTGTGCCATTGCAGATGATATAATCACTTTATTCTTTGCTTTTGGAAGGTCTTTATCTTGACTGAAATATGGATTATCATTTTCTATTCCAACGAGAGAAATCTCAAGATCATATCCCCATACTTCTTTGTGTAATCCTTTTACAAAACACGCATCCCCACCTTTCGGCACTTTTTTGTCTGGATATTTATATGTATACATATATTCAAATTCCGTATCTCTTTTATTTTCTTTGCTGATATAATCACACATCACATAACAATCCAGACCAAGCATCATAATTAATAATGCGATAAACATTCCAAATACTACCGTAAATCCAGCTCTTGCCTCACGAAGAGACTGCCTGATCCTGAATTTTGTAAGGAAGGGCATATCTCCTAATTTGACTTTTGAAATATGGTTCTTCTTCTGTTCATTTCTTATCATGGAGAGTGCTGGCTTTGAAAGTTTTTTTCTTATGACAAAATAGTTAACGATCACTGCAATAAGTGGCGGCATAATAACTCCATAGATCAAAAGATAAACAAGAATCTCTGGTGTTAAATCTGGTATGGAATAATAATCATAGCAATCCTGCATCTGTACTGGAATTCCTAGCGGACTGTATCCAACAACCATTCCAACGAGTCCCGCGAAAAATGTTACAATTACAGGTACTGTCAGATAATATTTTAATAGCTGCTTTTTTGTC
The DNA here is from genome assembly GCF_025567365.1 of Anaerostipes amylophilus. NCBI lineage: Bacteria > Bacillati > Bacillota > Clostridia > Lachnospirales > Lachnospiraceae > Anaerostipes > Anaerostipes amylophilus. The sequence continues at coordinate 115,601 of NZ_JAOQJG010000007.1, forward strand.
ACTCCCAGTGCATACAATGTTCCGATAATACTGCTTTCTTTCTCAATTCCATGAATAACAAAGACAGAAATCACATAAGTAAATAAGATCATAATAATCACACCTGCTACCATTCCTGCAAATTTGTTGATCACCTGATCATTGGCTGCTGCTCCGATTCTCGTGTTATCATCTGCCTTTAAAAACTGCGTCAGATTTGAGGTTTCCATATCAAATGCTTTCATCAGTTCTTCTGTACCTTCTTCTAATCGATCTGTGCCTTTTTTTAATTTCTTGCTTCCATCAGATGCTTTTTCGACCCCATTGGTATATGCTTTGATTCCATCTCTGTATGTCTTTAATGCATCCAGCTGCTCTTTGGCAGACTCTAAGGATAATCTTGTCAATCCATCATTTGATTTTGCGATCAATCTTTTTAGAATACTCGCATAATTATTTTCTGTCAAAGATGTTACGCCAAAGGAGACCAACTGGCTTCCTGCTGTTTTTAAGTGTGCCTGAAAGATCTGATCGGCACCTTTTTGCAGTGTTTCATTATTTTCGCTTAGTTTCTTTAATCCGTCAGACATCTGGGTACTTGCATCGGTAAGCTTCCTGATTCCATCTTTGATATCATCTTTCTTTCCTGCAGTTTCTTTCCAGTAATCTTTAAAATATGGATCATCCACATCATCAGGGTTAAATGTGATCTTCTTTAATTTGTTTTTTAACTGTTTCTGGGTCATTGCACCATTTAATCGATATGCATAAATATATTCTTCAGACTGAATACCGTTTTCGTTTTCTTTGAGATTCTGATAGGCATCTTCCGTTACAAATGCCAGTCCAAATTGTTTGCTGTCTACAGTACTATCTGATAGCTTTTCATAACATGCATCATAGTCTGGGACTGATCCGACTCCTGTTATTTTATAAGAATTACCATCTATCGTGATCTTTGATCCTATTTTTAAGTTATGTTCTTGTGCATATCTTTTTTCTATAACAGCTTCTCTTTTATTTTTTGCTAATCGACCTGCATCCAGATTAATTTTATCGACTTTTTTACGATTCTGAAAGATTCTTAACTTGCTTCCATCTTTTTGTCTAAAGTCAAGATAAAATGTCTCTTCTAATGTAATCCCTTTCTTGGTAAGGTTTTCTTTTTGTTTTCTCGTTAATGGCACAAACACCTGAAACTGTCCATCTTCCAACTTATGTTTCTTCGCCTGCCTTGCCGTCCCATCAATGATCGTATCTGCTGCTCCGATCAAGCTGATAACCAGATACATACTGATGATGATCAGAAACGCCAGTGCAAGATAACGGAATTTATTCTCTTTTAAATCCCTCCATGCCCTTTTTCTCAATACTTTTTCCATTTACAGATCCTCCAGTAATTTTGCAGGTACTCTCGTTTCATTTTCATATTCTTCACTGATCTGGCCGTCTCTGATGATGATCACTTTATGTACCATGTCACGGATTACGTTATTATGTGTTACGATCAGCATGGTTGTTCCATATTGCTGATTGATCTTTTCTAATAAGATTAAGATATCTTTGGATGTCTTGGAGTCAAGCGCTCCTGTCGGCTCATCACAGAGCAATAATTTTGGATTCTTGATCAATGCTCTTGCGATCGCACATCGTTGCTGCTGTCCACCAGATAATTGTGCCGGGAATTTGTCTTGATGTTCTGTTAAACCAAGAGTCTCTAAGAGTTCATCCATATCCAGAGGATCTTCCGTTAAAAACTGACAGATTTCTATATTTTCTTTGACCGTAAGGTTTGGTACCAGATTGTAAAACTGGAAGATAAATCCCAGATTTGCTCTACGGTATTCGGAAAGTTCATCTGCGCTTAATCCAGATATTTCATTGCCATCGACTTTAACTGAACCGGAATCCATGGTGTCCAATCCACCGATGCAATTTAACATCGTTGACTTTCCTGAACCACTGCTTCCTTGAATGACACACATCTGGCCTTGTTCGATATTCGTTGTGATTCCTTTTAGTACTTGGTTGTAGCTTTCACCTGACCCGAAGCTTTTTTTCATATCTTTTATCTCTAAATACATATATTATTCCTCTCATTTTTTGAAAGTTAGTGTTTGCTAACATATGGTTAGTATTGCCTAACATTATTGTATCAAAAAATATATTAGATTTCTAGACTTACGGCTTAAATTCTGATTGAACTAAATCGCTGTGCGATGGCCTGCCAAGGCTATGGCTCAGTTTTTCTTTCTTACGAGGACCTCCATGAGACTGGTAGCTTCTTTTTTATGTCGTTATCATCATGGAGGTTTTTATCAGTCTATTTATGAAATATCTTGGCTACAAACCTATGGAAAAACTGACTCTTTTGGATGCCAGAACATTTATCCTGGATAAACGCCGCTGTGGTATCTCTGCTTCAACCTGTAACTTTATTTTCATACAGTGTTCACAGTGCCGAAAGAACTGTATCCTTTGATGTACTGCAACCAGAAACTTCTTTATGATACACTCTATCATCCGCATCTTCATATGATCGTGCTTGGCGGAGGACTTGATACTGCGAATCAGTGGAAAGATAAAGGACAAACTTGAATATCATGGGAAAGCCAGAAACTTACAAAACCATTATGAATTTAAGGAATTGCTGGATATTTTATATGACAGATCAGACAGTTACTTACCTTGTAAAAGATTACAGGAATGGTAGAAGATACATCCCACATACGATCAAGGGAATAGACTTTCTGCGGATGTTTTTGATGCATGTGCTTCCCAAAGGGTTTGTAAGGATCCGTCACTATGGACTTCTTTCCTGCCGCAACAAGAAAGAAAAGATGAAACTGTGCCGGAAACTTTTAAACTTCATATCATCTGTTTGAGAAAACCTTAATTCCTATCCAATACCATTCTCCATACACACCACCTCAAATTTTCCAATATTGTGAATTGTCCACACTATAGACTTCAGGTATATGAAAAAAAATAAATAAACGATCGGAAGAGCAAAATTCTCTAGCAACTCTTCCGATCGTTTATTTATTTTTTATCATATACTCGAAATCTACAGTTGGCCAACTACAAATTAAATTTTAGTTTCCACACTCAATACTAATCTGATTAAACTGATCCAAAAGATCATCTACAACCAGCTTTGTTTTCTCTTCTCCAGCCTTATCAAGTACCGCATGTCCCTGATGCATCATAAGAATACGATTTCCATATTCTACCGCATAACGCAGATTATGTGTAACCATGATCGTTGTCAGTTTCTTTTCTTTAACAACTTTTCCTGTCAACTCCATGATCAGTTCTGCTGTCTTTGGATCAAGTGCAGCCGTATGTTCATCAAGAATTAAGATCTCGATTGGTGCCATTGTTGTCATAAGAAGTGCCATTGCCTGTCTCTGTCCACCAGAGAGAGAACCTACTTTGCTTCCCATCATATCTTCAAGTCCGAGTCCTAACTGGCTTAATAATTCTCTGTAATAATCAATTCTTTTCTTATTTGTCCCAAATCCAAGTCCGAATTTCTTTCCTTTATTGTCTGCAAGAGACATATTTTCAAGGATTGTCATGGATGGACAAGTTCCCATGGCTGGATTCTGATAAACACGTCCGATCTTTCTCTGTCTGATGTATTCTTTTTGATGAGAAATATCTTCTTCATTTAAAATGATATTTCCTGCTTCTGCTTGTAAGCTTCCACAGATCAGGTTTAACATCGATGTCTTTCCTGATCCATTACTTCCGATCACAGAAATGAAATCTCCGTCATCTACCGTCAGATTAAAGTCTTTAAACAGGCAGACTTCATTGACTGTTCCGATATTATAATATTTGTCGATATGTTTTAATTCAATCATGCCTTCACCTTCTTCTTACGGTCCATACTAATGATCAGAATGATCAGGAATAAGACTGCTGTAATAAGTTTTAAGTCTGTTGCTGGTAATCCTACTTCGATTGCGATCGCTACACATGCTTTGTAGATCACGGAACCGATGACAACTGCAGTTGTTGCTTTTAAAAGATTTCCTTTAAATACATTTGTTCCGATGATAACACTGGCAAGTCCGATCACGATCGTTCCAGTTCCCATAGAAATTTCGAAGAATCTCTGCTGCTGGCACATAACACTTCCAGCTAATGCAACTAATCCATTTGAAATTGCAAGCCCTACGATTTTTACAAATCCGCTGTCTTTTGCAAGGGATGTTACGATTGTTTCGTTGTCTCCAACTGCTCTTAAGAGATATCCTGATTTTGTCTTTAAATATAGGTCTAATAATACTTTTGCAATGATCATGATGATAAAAATGATGATCACTGTTTTATATGGGGCTAATACTTCTGGAAAGATTCCATTGATGAAGTCATTATCAAATACGGAGTTGTAGTTAAATAATGGAACATTTGCACTTCCACCTACAATTCTTAAATTTAATGTGTAAAGACCTGTCATAACAATAATCCCAGATAATAGGTCTCTGACTTTAAATTTTACATGAATGATTCCTGTGACCATTCCTGCAATTACTCCGGCTGCGGTTGCTGCAATAAGTGCCAGTAATGGGTTCTTTCCTGAGGAGAGCATGACGGTTGTCACTGCTGCTCCTAATGGGAAAGTACTGTCTACGGACAGATCCGGAAAGTCTAATATTTTGTATGTGATATATACGCCAAGCGCCATGATCGCATAGATAAATCCCTGCTCAAATACGCCTATGATCAATTGTTCCATAATGTTTTACATCTCCTGATTATTTTTCTGGTGTGCTGATCTTGTCAAATGTCTGTTTTGCCTGTTTTTTAACATCTTTGCTGATTGTCATGTTGATTTTTTTCGCTGCTGCTGTATTGATGATGACATCTCCGTTGTTAAATGTTTCGAATTTCATATCTTTCGCTTTTTCTTCACCTTTTAAGACTTTAGCTGCCATCTTACCTGTCTGTTCTCCTAATTTCACGAAGTCGATTCCGACACAAGCAACGCATCCTAATTTTACCTGTTCTACTTCAGATCCGAACACTGGGATATTTAATTTATTTGCTTTCTGAATATATGTTTGCATATTGCTGACTACTAAGTTATCAGTTAAGTTTGTGATGCAATCAACCTTCTTAAGTAAGCTGTCTGCTGCCATTGGCATATCTGCGGAAGCTGTGATTCCCTGTGTGATGATCTTGAATCCGTATTTGTCAGCTACTTTTTCATAAGCTTCTATTCCCGCTTTGGAATTTGCTTCATTTGTGCTGTAGAAGATTCCGACGTTTTTTGCTTTTGGCATCATCTGACGGATCAGTTTTAACTGTTTATCTGCAAGTACAAGATCGGAAGTTCCTGTGATATTTCCAACGTTCTTTCCATCTTTATCTACAAATCCTGCTTTTTTTGGTGATGTAACAGCTGTATAGATGACTGGTGTATCTGTATCTTTTGCTGCGTTATATGCACTTTGTGCACTTGGTGTTGCGATCGCACAGATCATATCTAATTTCTTGGATGCATAATTTGATGCGATCTGATTATCTGTAGCTGTATCTGCCTGTGAGTTTTTATATGTAATCTTTAAGTTCTTTCCTTCTTTGATACCTTCGGATTCTAAACCTTTTAAAAATCCTTTGCGACAGTTATCTAATGATCCGTGTTCAGCAAACTGGATGATTCCTAAGTTGTATGTCTTAGATGCGCTGTCATCTTTCTTACTTCCGCATCCAACCATCAAGGACATTGCCATGACTGCTGTTAATCCTGCTGCTAATACTTTCTTCATTGTTCTCATAATTCATTCTCCTTTTGAATTCAAGTTGTACGTTTCTTCAATAGAAAAAAAGAAAAGCCCCAAGCAAATATGCTTGAGGCGAATTATCCGCGGTACCACTCAAATTGACACTAGCTGTGTCCACTTAAATCATATACTATCATATATGCCCACTCTGGTAACGGGTCGGGTGCCCGGCGATTCCTACTTATTACTTTCAAAATCACCCTCGAAAGTCCATTCACCAGGGAAATCATACTGCAATCTCACCACCTGCAGCTCTCTTTGAATCATTCTGATCCTGCTTACTACTCTTTCTCAACGGTTTCTTTTCTATTTGTCTAAAATCATAATACTTTTATGGTTTGTTGTCAAGCACTATTTGTAAAAAGAATGTCCTTGGTAAGTAAACAATCTGGTCAGTGCCTCATCAAACCATGAAACATTTTTGGGATTTGCCATCGTTTTTTCTACGAAATATAAGGCTCCTTCGGAATAGTCGATTCCATCTTCTAATGCTTTTTTTACACTTCTTTTTGTACTCTTTGTGATATGAACCGATTCATATCTTCCATCAGCTGTCGGTGAAAACTGGACTTTCCCATAAACTCTTTGAAACACAACGGCTTCGATCGAGTTTGGAAATTCTTTGCTCCTTACACGATTTAGAATTACATTTGCTACGAGTATCTTACTTTTTTCATCTTTATCGGTTGCTTCTGCTTCTACGATCCTCTCAAGGATCGATCGTTCTCTTTGTGTGACTACATGTTCTGTTTTTGGAATATAGACGGGTTTGTCTTTGATCTGCTGCTCTAGGTTCACTTTCGTCATAAGCTGTGCCTGCATCAGATACGCCCGTTGTTCTTCCAAAAGTCTTGTCTGCACCACTTGTTCTACTTTGGCATTGGTTTTGGCTGGTAATCGTAAGAATTCTCCTGCGAATACATTTTGTCCAAAGCCACAAATGCCGATGGAACATAAGATGGCTGCGATTTCTATTTTCTTCTTCAATGTCACATACGCTCCTTTAAGAAAGAGTATATGCAGTTATTTTTTGATTATTCATGAATTTTCATATCTACAACCTTTCCACTACCACTTTACATCTTTTCTTGCAAAATGCAATTCCATATGCAAGGATATCATTCCGCCCTTCATTGCTGAGTTTTTCGCCGTAACGGCGGTCGTGAATCTGGTTCATCGCTTCATTTTAAGCACCTCACATTTCTGCCAATTAACAGTCAATATAAAATAAACATTTATATAAAAAGTAAAAACACCACTTCCCTGATAAATCAATTATATCAAAAAAATGGTGTTTTCATCTACTTATTAAAACTTATTCCATCCAATTATTTCATTAATGACATAGCAGCTTCATCAGCTACGATTGTTACGTCTGGATGTAATCTTAAGATTGTTCCTGGTACTTTTGGAGAGATTGGTCCGCAGATTGTGTCTTTTAATGCCTGTGCTTTGTCTTCTCCGCTGACTACAACTAAGATTTTCTTCGCACGCATGATTGTTCCGATTCCCATGCTGTATGCCTGTTTTGGTACATCATCTGCTGATTCGAAGAATCGTTTGTTGGCTTCAATTGTGCTTTCTTTTAAATCCACACAGTGTGTTGGCTCTACAAAGCTGTCTCCTGGTTCGTTAAATCCGATATGTCCATTTCTTCCTAATCCAAGAAGCTGAAGATCAACTGTTCCTAAAGACTGTACTAATGCTTCATAACGTGCCGCTTCTTCTTCGCTGTCTAAGTTTGTTCCATCTGGTAAATGTGTATTTTCTGGTTTGATATTTACTTTGTCAAACAGATTGTCATGCATGAAGTAGTAGTAGCTCTGTTTGTTTTCTTTTGGTAATCCTTTATATTCATCTAAGTTTACTGTTGTAACTTCAGAAAAATCTAATTCTCCTGCTTCATATTTTTTTACTAATTCTTCGTATGTTCCGATTGGTGAAGATCCTGTTGCAAGTCCTAACATGCAATCTGGTTTTAATGTTACGACAGATGCAATAATGTTTGCTGCCTGTTTGCTCATGTCTTCATAAGTTTTTGTTTCGATAATTCTCATTTTCTTTCTCCTTTTAATGCTCGCACAGTATCATCGTGCATAGTTTCTTTTTTCTTTTTATCGTGTTCTAAGTAGTAGGAATATATCAGGTCTAACATGATCAGTATTGGAAACTGAGGTGAGATAACATTTCCATGATCTAAGTATTTTCTTGATGCAATCAAGACTAACTCATCACAGATATTTTCATAATCATCTCTATTCTTTCCTGTGATCAAAATGGTGTCGGCTCCTCTTTTTTTTGATTCTTCGAGTAAATAAAATACATCTTCACTTTCTCCACTGATACTGATTCCAATCACAAGACAGCCTTCTTTTTGGAATACTGCCTGCATTCTCATCAAATCTGGATCTTGAATGGAATTGATATCTACTCCAATCCTCATAAATCTTAAGCGCATTTCTCTTGCAGCAAGGCCGGAACTTCCTTTTCCGCAGACAAATACTCTCCTTGCCTGTCCTAATTTCTCACAGATCCTTAGGATCTGTGCTTCGTCCATCAGGCTGTATGTCTTATTTAACAGTTCCTGGTAAGTGTTTAGAACCTGCCTTGTGTGTCCCGTGAGTTCTTTATTTTTCTCCTCAAATGTTTCCTCATATTGATAAATGAACTCACGGTATCCCCGATATCCGCATTTCTTTGCGAATCTCGATAAGGATGCTTCTGACACAAATAATCGTTTGGCAATCTCTTTGGCCGAAAAATCAACTTTCTTCTGATTCTTCATAAAGAAATCTGCAATTGTTCTTTCCAGTGCTGTAAAATTTTCATAATTGGATTCAATGATCGGTATCACTGATTTTACATAATAGTCCATCGTATTGATCCTTTTTATCTATTTGATCGCATCTGCAAATGTCTTTGTGATCAGCTGTGGTCTTGTAATTGCTGATCCTACAACTGCACAGTATGCTCCTAACTCTAACACTCTCTTTAATTTCTCTGGTGTGTTGATATTTCCTTCTGCAATGACTGGATGTTTTACTTTGGAAAGGATGGTTCTTAAGATTTCAAAATCATTTTCATCAATCTTAAGATTTTTACTTTGTTTCGTATATCCAACCATGGTTGTTCCAATAAAATCAAATCCTAATTCATCCGCATGTAGTGCTTCTTCAATGGTTGAGCAGTCTGCCATTAACAGCTGGTCTGGATATTTTTCTTTGATCTGATGGAAAAATTTATCTAATGTCTGTCCGTTTGGACGACTGGAAATCGTTGCATCTAATGCGATGATCTCTGGTTTTGCTTCCATTAGTTCATCGACCTCTTTGATCGTTGGTGTAATATAAATCTCACAGTCATCGTAATTTCTCTTGATGATCCCGATCACTGGAAGATCTACCTGTGTTTTGATCTCTTTGATATCTTCTGGTGTATTTGCACGGATTCCTGATGCTCCGCCCTGTTTTGCAGCAAGTGCCATTCTTCCCATAATGAAAGAAGAGTGCAGGGGTTCATCTGGCAATGCCTGACATGATACGATCAGTTTTCCTTTTAAATTCTCAATTCTTGGATTCATTTTAATTCCTCTCTTACGTGCTTTCGCTTTCGATACTTTTAGTATATCCATTTTAAAATTAATTTCAAGTTCTATTGATAATTTTGAAAGTTCTTTCATAGCTAGCTTAAAAACTTCCTTTTTTTACTGTTTTTCTTGTTATTTCTGCAATTTCTTTCAAGAATTTCTCCATTTTCTGAAAGAAATGAATTCTTCTATAAACTAAAAAAGAAGCTGCAAGATTCCTCTCACAACTTCTCTGATATTTCTCTTATAACGCTTAGCCAGACGATAAGCCGGGTTATGTCGTTGAATGGTCATCTATCTCGACTTGCTGTTACCAGCAAGCTCCAGCGACCCACCTGAAAACAGATCGGGCCGATCTATCGTTTTCATCTCGGTCTTGCTTCGGATGAGGTTTACATATGCCCTGCCTGTTACCAGCCAGGCGGTAAGCTCTTACCTTACCATTTCACCCTTACCACTTATGTGGCGGTATATTTCTGTTGCACTAGCTTGAGGGTTGCCCCTACCGGACGTTATCCGGCATCCTGCCCTGTGAAGCCCGGACTTTCCTCACCGTTTCCCTTTCGTCTGAAACGGCGCGACCATTTGTCCGACTAAGCGCCAATTATTATATCACATCTTACACGTCAAAGCAACTACCACCGATAAATTCTCTTAAAAGAGACGTCTTTGGAATTGCTTCGCTTGGAATATTTAAGAAATATTCTAAAAATTTTAATAGTCTTTTTGCTTCCTGATACTCAGGACAATCTTTTGGAACTGCAAAAAGCAAAGGTTCCGCATATTGTTTCAGTACCGCGATCTCATAGACTTGTGCAGAATTAAACATGACATCTGCTTCTTCCTGATATGGGAAGATATTGTCTTCTTCTCCCTTTCTTACGGAATCCCATCTGGAGATGGTCTCTCTGGCATCATTTCCTCTTGTCATCGCGTCTCTTACGATTCTTCGCAATAATCTTCCATCGGAACTTGGTATTCTGTTATGTTCATCCAAATTGATCTGATTTAATGCACTGACATAGATTCTGTATTTTGCATCTTCTGGAATCTCGTTTGTGAGAGTTCCATTTAATCCATGAATTCCTTCCATAACGAGAACATCTTTTTGTCCAATCTTTAATTTGTGTCCATGATACTCTCTTTTTCCAGTAACAAAATTGTAACTTGGAACATCTACTTCTTCGCCATTTAACAGCTGATTGATATGTTTTGTCAGAAGATCTACATCTAATGATGCAATTGTTTCAAAGTTATAATTTCCATTTTCATCTCTTGGTGAAAGTTCTCTGTCTAAGAAATAATCATCCATAGAAACTGGATGCGGTGTTAAGCCTGCAATCTCTAACTGAATAGACAGTCTGTGTGAAAATGTTGTTTTTCCTGAGGATGAAGGCCCTGCGATCAAAATGATCCGTTTGTTCTTGCTTACAATCTCATCTGAGATATCTGCAAGAAGCTTCTCCTGTAAACCTTCCTGTAATAAGATCAGGTGGTTAATATTGCCATATGTGATCTCGTCATTTAAAGCTCCAACAGTATCGACTCCCATTGTCTTTGTCCACTCTCTGGATCGCTGCATCACATGGAAGAGCTTTGGCTGCGGAGTAAACGGCACAATTTCTTCTGTCTGCTTCCGCTTTGGAATCTGAAGCACAACACCATGCTGATATGCTGAAACTAAAAATGTAGGAATGTACCCTGTTGATGGTGCCATATATCCGTAAAAATAATTATCATATCCATCCATAGAATAAATATTTGTCTTTGATTCTCTGCGGAATTTAAACAATTCTCTCTTGCCTTTAAATCCAACACTGTCAAAATATCTTGATGCCTGATCGGTATCTAATGATCTTTTTGTAATCGGTAAATCTGACTCGTACAACTGCTCCATACGTTTTTGAATAGAATGTACAAATTTATCATCTACTACCCGCTCCATGGAAGAAAAATCACAAAAGATACTGTTTCCAATAGAATAATCAATTGCTATCTTCGTGCTTTCACCTTTTCCAAGAAGATCTTCACATGCCTTTAAAAATATAAAAGTCGCCGTACGTTTATACGCCATATATCCTGCTTGTTCTTTCAATGTAACAAAACGTACATGACAGTCTTTTTTGATCTCTGTAAATAACTCTGTTAATTTCCCATCCATGTAAGCGAGAAGGATCACTGGTTCCTCTTTTTTTTGCAGCTGTTTCGCAAGCTGTTCAAGTGTTGTTCCTTCTTCTACTTCATAAATAGACTGACCTGCTGTAACTTTGATCATATACCATCACTTCTTTCTTTTTCATCAATAAACAAATTTATTTAAAAAACTTTATATGGACTTCCTGCTTTATATGTGATCACTTCCAGATTTTCTGTCTGATCACAAAGGAATTGTTTCATATCATCAATAAATACATGTTCTAATCCATAATGTCCTGCATCGATCACGCACATTCCCATATCTATAGCATCAAGACCTTCATGATGTCCGATATCTCCTGTTAAAAATACATCAGCACCTGTCTGCTTAGCTGTGCTTATCATACTTCTTCCTGATCCTGGAACGATCGCGATCTTTGAAATCTTCGTATTTGAATCACCAAATACCATAACACTTTCTAATGAAAATGCTTCTTTGACTTTCTTTGCGTACTCTCCAACAGTCACATCTCCTTCGATGTATGCTGTGATACCGATTCCTTTTCCCTGTGCCTTTTCATTACCAGATGCACTATCTTCTACAGGTCCACATAGATTATTAAGTCCCAGACGTTCTACCATACGGTCTCCCATTCTGCATACATCATAACAAGTATGCATTCCATAAGCACAGATTCCATGACTGATCAGCTTCAAAAGTTTATTCTGAAGGAAATCATCACTGGTACATCTGCTGATCTTTGAAAAGATCACTGGATGGTGTGCAAGGATAAAATCTACCTGTTCTTTGATCGCATATTCTACCACTTCATTTGTAATATCCAGAACAACTAAAACTTTTTTAATCTCTTTTTCTTTATCTCCAACAAGAAATCCTGGATTATCCCAGCTTTCTGCTGTCTCTAATGGTACTTCCATCTCTAAAAGGTCAATCAGTTTTCTACAATTCATAATAACAAAGTGCCTCCATGATATCTCCAAGTAAATCCTCTACTTCAGCTTTGCGTCTTTTAATATGTTCCTTTGAATCATCTGTAAGACTTTCTTTGATCTTTGAATATTTTATATATTCCTGATCCAGATACTCAAGAAGTACTGGATGTTTTGCAAGAATTAATTCTTCTCCAAAACGATAAAAACATTCTTTATTATAATGCTGTTTTCCATGAACTGCGCGGATCACAACATAATATTTTCCATCTTCTTTTAAAAACTCTTCCTCTAAGATGCGAAATCCATGATCATTTAAGAAATGGCGGACTCTTTCTAAATGAGACTGTGGGGATAAGATCAGTTCTTTGACATTTGCTAACTTATCAAAATCCTGTTCTAAAATCCTTACAACTAAGTCTCCTCCCATTCCTGCGATCACAACGGAATCCACTTCATCTTGCGGTAATTCATGCAATCCATCAGAAAGAATGCAGGAAATGGTTTCTCCTGCATTCTCTTCTTCAATATGTGCTTTTGCACGGCTTAATGGTTCTTTATTTACATCCATCGCATAGGCTCTCGGGCAGTTTCCATTCTTTGTTAAATAGATTGGTATGTATCCATGATCTGTCCCGATGTCTGCCACAACATATCCTTCTGTGACAAATGATGCGATCGTCTCTAATCTGTTTGATAATTCCATAATCATACCTTAATCTAAATAATCTTTTAATTTTCTGCTGCGACTTGGATGTCTTAACTTGCGCAGTGCTTTTGCTTCGATCTGACGAATACGTTCTCTTGTAACGTTAAATTCTTTTCCGACTTCTTCAAGTGTTCTTGCTCTGCTGTCATCTAATCCAAAACGTAATCTTAAAACTTTCTGTTCTCTCTCTGTTAATGTTCCTAGTACTTCGTCTAACTGTTCTTTTAACAGTGTAAATGCTGCTGCATCCGCTGGTACTGGTACATTCTCATCCTGAATAAAATCTCCAAGATGACTGTCTTCTTCTTCACCAATTGGTGTCTCTAGTGATACTGGTTCCTGAGAAATCTTTAAAATCTCACGAACTCTTTCCACTGGGATATCCATCTCTGCTGCAATTTCTTCTGGAGATGGTTCTCTTCCAAGCTCCTGAAGAAGCTGTCTGGATACACGGATCAATTTATTGATCGTTTCTACCATATGCACTGGAATACGGATTGTTCTTGCCTGATCGGCAATTGCTCTTGTGATTGCCTGACGAATCCACCATGTCGCATAAGTACTAAATTTATATCCTTTACGATAATCAAATTTCTCCACTGCTTTGATCAGACCTAAATTACCTTCCTGGATCAGGTCAAGGAAAAGCATTCCTCGTCCTACATAACGTTTTGCAATACTTACTACCAGACGAAGGTTTGCCTCAGCAAGTTTCTTCTTGGCTACTTCATCCCCTTCTTCCATTCTCTTTGCAAGTTTGATCTCTTCATCTGCACTAAGAAGTGGTACTTTACCAATCTCTTTTAAGTACATACGAACTGGATCTTCAATGCTGACACCATCAGGAACGGCAATCTCTGTCTCATCCTCTATTGTATCATCGAGATCATCATCATCGTCTGCAACTGCGGCAAGAGTAAGTACATCGATTCCATTCTGTTCCAAATAATCATAAATTGCTTCCATCATATCAGAAGTCAATTTCATATCTTTGAAATATGAATCAATCTGTGCATACTCCAAAAAGTTTTTATTCTTTTTTCCTAATTCCACCAGACCTGCAAGTTTCTCGGTGAACTGTTCCATTGTACCTTCCATAATTCGTCCCTTTCTTCTCTTCCTATTTTAACCAACCTATAATGAAATATGCAATTTTGCAAGGTTTGCTTTCTCCCTGATCAAATCCTGCCATTTCAAAATATCATTTGTTGCGTTCATCTGTTGTTCAATGCTGTCTTCTTTTACTCTTCGCACAATATCATTCAACGCTTTATCACGATCTTCCGGTGATGGACTGATCTTTAGTGTTGTATTAAATAATTCTGCGATCTTTTTCTGATCTTCTAGATCTGTATATTGATTTAATATCTTTCCTGGTATTACTGCCCCTTCTTCTGCATATTGTTTAAAAAGCAGTAATGCCGCTCCATGATATATCTGTTCATAAAAATCATCTGGACCGATGATCCCATCCAGTTTTTCAAATAACTGTGGTTCATTTACCATCCATGTAAGAAGAAGTTTCTGTGGCTGTTTCCTCTTTTCCTCTTTTGCTTCACTCTGCTGCAACCTTCTCTCCGGCTGTCTTGGCGTATTTTGCTGTCTCTGTGTTGTTGCATAACCGGAAGTTCCATAATAATTAACAAGTTCTTCCAAATCTTTTGCATCAATATAATATTCCCTTGATACAGCATCAATATAATTCTTACGTTCCAGACGTTCTTCAATTGTTGAAAGTAATTTTGCTGCTTCATGCTGAAATTTTGTCTTCTCCTCTGGATCGTTCTGATCATATCTTCCTGCAGCTACCTGTATCTGAAACATAAAACTGCTTGTTGCATGACTGATTCTTTCTTCCAAAGCTTCTCTTCCTAACCCTTTGATGAATTCATCTGGATCTTTGTATGGTTTGAGATTTAATACACGAACTGTCAGTCCAGCTTCCTTAAGAATCGGAATTGCACGCAAAATAGCTCTTTGTCCTGCTTCATCGCTGTCAAAAGAAAGTATGACATTCTCTGTATAACGCTTAAGTAACGTTCCATGTCCACTAGTAAATGCAGTTCCAAGCGCAGCTACTGCATTTGTAAATCCCGCCTGATGCATAGATATAACATCCATGTATCCTTCACATAAAATAATCTCTTTCTTCCTTGAACTTCTTGCAAAATTCAATCCATAAAGATTACGACTTTTATCAAATAATGTGGTTTCTTTTGAATTTAAATATTTGGGCGAACCATCTCCCATAACTCTGCCTCCAAAACCAATCACACGATTATTGACATCCATGATTGGAAACATAACTCTGTTCCAGAACTTATCACTTCCGCCTCGTCGCTCATCGATCGTTACGAGTGCAGAATCTTTCAATTCTTCATCACTGTATCCTTTGCTTTTTAGAAAACGATACAGATCATCATTGTAAATATCTGCATATCCAAGTCCAAATCTCTTGATTGTCTCATCTGTGATCCCACGATTTTTCAAATACGCAAGTCCTTTCTGCCCTCGTTTGCTGTGAAGCAGATAATAGAAATAATTGGCAGAAAGTTTGTTCATCTCTCGAAGTCTGGCTTTCGCATCCATTGTTCGTTTAGCTTCTTCATTCAATTCTTCTTCTGGAAGCTCCATTCCAGCTCGTTCTGCCAGATATTTTAACGCTTCCGGAAAAGAAAAATTCTCATATTCCATTAAAAAAGTAAAAACATTACCACCGGCACCACAGCCAAAACAGTAATACATCTGTTTATCCCGGCTCACAGAAAAAGAGGGCGATTTTTCATTGTGAAATGGGCACAATCCGAAATAAGAACTTCCTTTTTTCTTTAGCGGTACGTACGTGGAGATGAGATCTACAATATCATTCCGGCTTCGCACCTCTTCTATGATTTCTTCTCCGTAAATCAATGCTTGTCCCTCCTTAAAAAATCCCTCTATAATATATTATTCTGCATCTTTTTTAATTTTCCTTTATTTTTGCATAAAAAATTTAGGAATAAAAATCTCTGTATATTGCTCAATCGCAAAATGATCTGTCATCCCTGCAATATAGTCACAAACCGCCTGTTCTTTATCTTCTTCTGAATTGATCATCTTCTGATTATACACTGGAAGTTCCTCTATATGATAAAGATAATGCTCATATAATGGTTCAATAATGTTCTTTATCTTTTCTTCCTCTTTCTTTGTATTTGGCTCCTCATAAACTCTCTGGAACATAAAACTTCGAAGACCTGTCATTGCATCCCTTATCTTCTGAGACATAACAATATCATTGATACCACTACTATGTTTTACAATATCAAGCACCATCGTATTAATTCTCTCACGATAGGTCGTTCCAAGCACATTTGTATATTCCTTTGGAAGATCTTCTTCCTTTAAAACTTTGGCACGTACAGAGTCATCAATATCATGATTGATATATGCAATTTTATCTGCCAGACGGACAATTTTGCCTTCCAGAGTATGCGGCATGCTTTTCATTGAATGATTTTTCATACCGTCTAATACCTCCCATGTAAGATTCAACCCATCACCATTCTTCTCAAGATACTGAGCAACTCTCACACTTTGCTGATTATGTTTAAATCCTTTGGGATTCATCTCATTTAATACACGTTCTCCTGCATGACCAAATGGCGTGTGTCCAAGATCATGTCCAAGTGCAATTGCTTCTGTTAATGTCTCATTAAGATTCAAAGCTCTCGCGATCGTTCTGGCATTCTGTGACACTTCAAGTGTATGCATAAGTCTCGTTCTATAATGATCTCCTACTGGAGATAAAAACACCTGTGTTTTATCTTTTAAACGACGAAAAGCTTTACAATGCAAGATTCGATCCCTGTCTCTTTGGAAACAGGTGCGTATCTCACATTCTTCTTCCGGCTTTCTTCTTCCTTTTGTATCAATACTTCGTGTTGCATATGGGCTTAACAGACTTAATTCCGTCTGTTCCTGTTTTTCTCTGATATTCATAAGATCATCCTCCCTTCTGTCAACACCAAGGATTTTTATGACTGTTTAATATCTGCTTCCATAACAGAAAGTGCATCGAGAGAAATCTTCATAATATCCTTTACCTCTTCCTCTGTCATAGAAAGATATTTTGCTAATTCTTCGATCTTTGGCTCTCTTCCAAGTTCTTTTGATAAAAATGTTGAAGCATCATCTAAGCGGTTTGCCTTGATTGCCATTGCCTCTCCAACACTGTCAGAACCTCTCTGCATTGCAATTGCATCAAGAATAGAATCTTCTACTGCACTTTTGGCATGTGCAAGAAATCCTTCTGCATCTCCATCTTGATAGATTGCCATTGCTTCTAATAGACCAATGTTACCTTCCTGCACAAGATCTCCAAATAAGACACCTTTTCCCATATGATTCCTTGCAATTTCAAGAATCTGCGGAAGAAAGCTTTCAATCACTGCTTCTCCATCTTCTTTGTCAGCAAGCCATGATGTGATCAGCTCTTTCTGCTCTTCTTCCCCCGGAAGATCCATCTGGCTTAATTCTTCTTCATAAAAACGGATCGCACCCTGTTCTTCTTCGGACACATTAGCTTTCGCCTCCGCCTCTTCTTCAGCAACAATCTGTGCTTCATCTACTCCAAGCACACGAATTCCCGCTTCTATAAAGCTTGCGATCAAAAGTTTCTTTGCTTCTTCATTCAAATTATAATCACTAAAATAATCTAATAACTCTTTGTGGTCAATCTGATTCCCATTTGTCTTTGCAATGGCGATCATCTCTTCCATATTCTTTAGAAATAAATTCTTATCCATGTTTTACAAACTCCTTATTTGATGAATGCAAAATACACGATCACTAGCAGACCGAGTATAATTCGGTATACACCAAATGCCTTAAAGTCATTCTTCTTAATATATCCAAGTAAAAACTTGATCGCTACGATAGATACAAGGAAGGATACTACCATTCCAACGATCAGTACGATCAATTGTGTTGTTGTAAATGCAAGACCAAATTTCACGATCTTTAATAAACTTGCTCCAAACATTACTGGAATTCCTAAGAAAAATGAGAATTCGGCAGCAACCGTTCTGGAACACCCGAGTAAGATTCCTCCAAGGATCGTTGCTCCTGATCTCGATGTACCTGGAATTAATGCTAATACCTGAAACACACCAATTCCCAATGCCATTCCATAAGATAATCTTGTAAGATCATTCATTGGTCTTCTTCTGATTCGTTTGTTGCGGTTTTCAATTATGATAAATAATATACCATAAATGATCAGCATTGCTGCAACTACTGGAGGATTATAAAAATGTGCATTCAACCAGTCGTCAAATAAAATGCCGATAATTGCTGCTGGAAATACCGCAAGAATTACCTTTGTCCATAAAACAATAGTATCCATCTTTTCCCTATGGTTTTTCTTTGGTGAAAATGGATTTAACTTATGAAAATATAAAACAACAACTGCCATGATCGCACCTAACTGAATCACAACGTCAAACATTTCCTTAAAGGCACCTGTCATATTTAATTTAATAAATTCATCTGCCAAGATCAGATGTCCCGTACTACTGATCGGCAGCCATTCCGTAATTCCCTCGACAATTCCAAGTAATACGGTTTTCAGTAATAAAATAATGTCCATAAAAAACTCCCTGTCTGTACAAAGAAGGGTGTTTAGGAATCCCTAAGCACCCTGTTTTGTTTTCCTTGTTATTTCTATTCTTCTACTTCTTCATCGTCTCCAAGAATCTTTACTTTTTCTTCCCAAAGCTCTTCAACTGCTGTAGATAATGGTTTTGCACCATCTTTTTCTTCTACTAATGGCATATCTCCTGCAATGATCTGTCTTGCTCTCTTAGCACTTGCAAGTACAATAGAGTAACGGCTTGAGATAACTTTTTCTTCCTCACTGTCACCATTGATAACTTTCATTAATTCTGTATATGATGGATGTAACATAATAATTCCTCCTATAGTTGTTCTAATTCTTTTTTAGTTTCTTCTATAAATTTAAGGTTATTTCCAAGCAGGCAGTCTTTTGCCTGTACAATGGCATGAATTCGATCTGCACAATCTTCTACCTGATCGTTGATCACAATATAATCGTATTTATTCATATCCTCAGATTCTTCTTTGGCACGATTAATACGTTTGTTGATCACTTCTTCCGATTCAGTTCCTCTTCCTACCAGGCGTTCCTTGATTGCCGCAGCGCTTGGTGCCGTAATGAAGATCAATAATGCATCTTCATATTGTTTCTTAATATTAAACGCACCCTGCACTTCAATTTCCAAGATCACATTATGTCCTGCTGCAAGTTCTTCTTCTACAAACTTTCTTGGCGTTCCATAATAATTGTCCACATATCTGGCATACTCAATAAATCCATTATAGTCGATCAGATTTTTAAAATCATCTACCGTCTTAAAAAAATACTCCCTTCCGTCAACTTCACCTTCTCTCGGCTTTCTTGTTGTTGCGGAAATTGATAAACTATATCCATATTTTTCTACCAGTTTCTTTGCTACTGTTCCTTTTCCAACACCAGAAAATCCAGACAGTACCAGTAATGAACCTCTCTTTTCCATGATCTTTCCCTTCTTATCTTACTCTATGTTCTGAATCTGTTCTCTTACTTTCTCAACATTTGTCTTCAGTTCAATTGCATGATCTGCAAGATCAACATCACTTGACTTTGATAAGATCGTATTCGCTTCTCTGTTCATCTCCTGTGCCATGAAATCAAGCTTTCTTCCAATACTTTCATCACTTTCCAGCACATCTGTCATAGAACTGATATGACTTTGAAGTCTTACAATCTCTTCATCAACAGCAATCTTATCTGCATATAATGTAACTTCTGCCGCAATCCTGTTTTCTTCAATTGCTGAGTCTTCTAAAAATTCTTTCACTTTCTCTTCTAATTTTGCTCTATATTCAGCAATGATCTGTGGAGAACGTCTCTCAATAAATGCCACATCTGCTGCCATCTGATCTAGTTTTCCAAGCAGATCTTTCTTAAGATTTGCTCCTTCGATCGTTCTTGTCTCTACAAATTTCTCGGCAGCCTGTCTTAATGCAGCTTCTAACAGCTCCCACCATACTTCTTCATCTTGCTGCACTTCTTCAAGTGTTACAACTTCTGGATACTTAGCAAGTGCTTCCGCAGTGATCTTTGTCTCAATACCAAAATCTTCCTGCATCTTCTTAAATACCTGCATATATTCTGCTGCCATTGCCTGATTATAATGAAGGCTTACTGCTGTCTCTGAAAGATCTTCATATGATACATAAATGTCAATCTTTCCACGACTCGCATATTCTTTCATGATATTACGGATATTTGCCTCAAACATGGCTAATTTCTTGGGAAGTTTTAATGAAATATCACAATATCTGTGGTTGACGGATTTCATCTCCACTGTGACTTTCTGATTCTTGTCATTGGACACTTCCCCATGTCCAAATCCTGTCATGCTTCTGATCATAAAATCTATCCTTTTCTACTCTGTGGCCAACATCCACAGGTTTTCTTTTTCGTCAATGTTATATTATACGCAAAATTTAGCTTTTCGTCAATCTTTTCGACACGAATCTTGCTGATCTTTTTGTTTCAGAACTTTCTGCAGACATTCCAGATAATGAAGGATCATTCCATGCTTTAATGGAACAAAAAATCCAATATCTAATTCTTCATATTTAAAATGCTTGACTCCGCCCTCTTTTGCACGATTCCAGTATTTCATCATCTCCTGAAATGACATATAATAACAGACATGTCTTGATGTAAAATAGATCAATAAAAAACTAATGCCGCCCTGCTCTTCGTACTGCCGCATAAACTCTACCTGATGTTCATGAATGTTCTGAAGTGGAAATACGTCTTTTGCACATTCCTTTGCATCAAAACAGATAGGGATCCCCTGCACAACTCCTATGTAATCGACTGTACTTTTCTGATCAAAATAAGCAAGTGTGATATGACGTTTTGTTTTATCGAACCTTACTGGTTTGATCGATGTCGGTATTTTTTGCACTAGCGCAAGTTTTTGCTGGCGGTATTTTTCATTTGTATAATTGATCAATTCTTCCAGTACAGAACCTCTAAGACCTTTTACATTCCATTTATCTTCCGCCATTATAAATCTCTCCCAAATAATTCCTGTTTGATCGTTTCAAATCTTTTGGGAAGCGGTGCCTGAATTCTCTTTCCTGAAAGATTACTACATGTTTTCATATGTTTCGGGAACACGATTTCCTGACAATGAAGCAACTGGTCTTTTAATCCAAATCTTTGCTTCATCTGCTGATTGATCTTTCTATCTCCGTATTTGAAATCACCGATCAGTGGATGTCCGATACTTGCAAGGTGGGCACGAATCTGATGTGTCTTTCCTGTGATAAGTTTTACCTTTAATAGTGTAAATTCATCATTTGAGATTACAGGTTCATAAGCCGTTTCAATATGATTTCCGCCGAAAATCTCTTGCTTTGAAACTGTTACTTTGTTTGTTTTCTCATCTTTTCTTAAATATGCACTAACTTTCTGTGGTTTGTTAAGTTTCCCTTTCACAATACAAAGATAATACTTCTCCATATCTCGATTCTTTAACATCTCTGCCATTGTCTGCAGTCCTTCCATTGAAATTCCACAGATGATGATGCCTGTTGTATTACGATCAAGACGATTACAAATGGACGGTTTGACTACTTGTAATTCTTTTTCACTGATCAATCCTTGATTCACTGCATATGGGATGATCTGATCGTTAATCGATATATCTTCTGATTTTGATTTCTGGGATAAGATTCCCCATGGTTTATTTACCATAATAACATTGTCATCTTCGTACAAAATATCAAGTTTCAGTTTTTGTTTTCCAGCCCTTACTTCTTCCCTAAATTTACTGATTGTATCTTCTGCAAGATAGATGCAGACCTGATCTCCTTTAGATAATTTTTCATTTCCAGTTGCCTTTTTTCCATTTAATTTGATATTTTTTTTTCGAAGCATTTTATACAAAAAACTTTTCGGTGCTTTATTTAAATATTTCGAGAGGATCTTGTCAAGTCTTTGTCCTTCCTCTCTTGCTGTTATGTTTAATTCTCTCATTTTTTATCCTTCTAACCCATGATTTTGGCAATCCATTTTCCGGGTAAGATCTTACAGATGATCCTTGTTGTTTTCATTGTAAATCCATAGACAGATACTGCTTTATTCTTCCTTGCATCACGGATTGCTTTACTTACAACCCTCTTTGGGTCTGCCATAGCAAATTTCTTATAAAACTTCATCTCTTCCTGCTCATATGCACGATCAAAGAATTCCGTCTTCACTGGTCCAGGACATACCGCTATGACTTTAACTTCCTGTCCTGATAGCTCCTGTCTAAGAGCAATAGAAAAACTTTTTGCATATGCTTTTGTTGCTGCGTAAACTGTGAAATCAGGCTGTGGTGCAAATCCTGCAGAAGATGCCATCTGATAAATAAAAGATCCTCTGCTTACATATGGAAGTACCAAGTAGGTAACTCTTGTCAATGCTTCACAATTTAAACGAATCATTCCTGCTGCATCTTCTTCTGTCTGATGCTCAAAAGAACCAGAAATTCCAAATCCTGAAGCATTTACTAGAATTCTTACAGTAGGACGTTCTTTTGCAAGAACCTTTCTAAGACGTTCAAAACTTTCTTCTTTCATAAGATCTAATGGAAGAATCCTAACTCTTGTTCCAATAATCTCTTTTTTTAGTTCTCTTAGTTTGTCTTTTCTTCTTGCGATCACCCAGATTTCATCGAATCCCTTGTATTTCTTTGCGATCTGTCTAACAAATTCTTTCCCTATTCCTGAGGATGCTCCAGTTACTAGTGCAATATCTCTCATATGATCACCCTTTCTCTTGACCTTTGTTATTTCTTTAATGTCTCGTAGGTCCCATTTAATATGTCATAATATGTATCAATATAGTAATCTGCTATCTCTCGCTTTTCTTTGACCGCACGTTCAGAATATGAATCTTTTACCGCACAGACTTCCATCCCCGCACGTTTCCCGGCAAGCAGTCCATATGGAATATCTTCAAATACCAATGCATGTTCTGGCTTGGTATCGATCATCTTCGCCGCATGAAGATACACATCTGGTTCTGGTTTTCCTCTTGGGACTTCATCAGATGTACAAATATAATCAAACGCATCCAGAATGCCATTTGCTCTTAAACAGTCTTTCGCTAATTTTCTGGAATTACTTGTTGCAATCGCAAGCTTCATATCTCGTTCTTTTAATAACG
Source organism: Anaerostipes amylophilus (assembly GCF_025567365.1). Classification (NCBI taxonomy): domain Bacteria; kingdom Bacillati; phylum Bacillota; class Clostridia; order Lachnospirales; family Lachnospiraceae; genus Anaerostipes; species Anaerostipes amylophilus. The sequence continues at coordinate 139,033 of NZ_JAOQJG010000007.1, forward strand.
AAATAAAATCTTGGACTCCATCTTTTAATGGAATTTCATTCACATAGATTTCAGAAGCCATATGATTCCATGTCTCCATAATCTCTTCAATCGTAAGAGGCAGTTCAAATCGCTTCTTAAAATATACTGCTGTCTCATGGAAACTGTAACCTTCCAACTCATCATTTAAACCTTCCGGCACCTGTAACCCATACTTTCCAAGAAAACGGATATCGATCTCTCTCCAGATCCACATGGAATCTACTAATGTTCCATCCAGATCAAAGATCACTGCCTTTTTATTTTCTAACATTTGTATGCTCCTTTAGTTCTTGTAACTCTGTCTCGCTTAATCTTCTGTACGTTCCAAGTTCTAATTTTTCATCTAACTTTAAAGATCCCATAGATAATCTCTTTAGGTATAAAACTTCACTTCCAACCGCTTTTACCATACGTTTTACCTGATGAAACTTTCCTTCTGTGATCGTGATCAAAACTTCTGACTGATCTTCTCCTGCTGTCAGTATCTCAAGATCTGCTTCCTTTGATTTCTCTCCATTGCCAATATCCAAACCTTCCTGAAATTTTTTAACTTCTTCGTCTGTAAAGCTTCCAGATACTTTTGCAAAATATACCTTATCTACATGTTTCTTTGGAGAAAGCAGCTCGTGTGCAAGCATCCCATCATCAGTGAGAATTAGTAATCCTTCGGTATCCTTATCGAGTCTGCCAACTGGAAACAGCTTATCTTTAAAGTTTTCATGTATCAGATCAAGCACTGTCTTATCATGATCGTCCTTTGTCGCAGAGACAACACCTTGCGGTTTATGAAGCATCAGATAATGAAACTGTTCAAATATAACCGGCTGATGTTCTAATTCCACTTGATCATCCTCTGCATCCAGTTTACTTTCTGGTTTCTTCACTATTTCCCCATTGATCGTAACTTTTCCTTTTTTGATCGCTTCTTTTGCTTCTTTTCTTGTGATATTTAAACTGTCACATAAAAATTTGTCTAACCTGGTTTTCTTTGCCATTATAACCATCTCCAGCTGGAAGAATATTTGTTCTTCAGTCGTCCTTTTTTGATCTTTGCCCATCCTAATGGGAATTCATTTGTCCCTATCAGATGGATTCCTTCGGTTGCTGTATCAACATCTAATGTCTCGCATTTTAAATATTTTATGGTATTCTCATCGTTGATATCAAAAGAAAGATATGGCTTATATTCATCTGCTGAAAGTGCCACCGCAAATGACTGACTTGGCTCAAATCGACCTTTCTTCATCTCTCCTAGGTAGAGACCCTTTCTTAGAACTCTGACCTTTTTCATCTCTGGAATATCTTCTTTTAAATAAAATAACTTGCCTTGATGCTCCCTGACATGACTCCAGTCGATATCCATCTTACAGTTTTTAAAGAATTCTTCTGTCTCAGGAGTAAGTTTTACTTTCTTGATCTTCTCATATTTGAATGTTGGCTGTGGTCCATCTTCTTTCTTTAATAATGCAAGGAAATGACCTTCTCCTTTGATCTTATGAGGCCATAATCGGATACACTGCTTGATATCTTCTCTTCCTATCAATGTCCATTCCGGATGTCCGTGATCAAAACCTTCACACATCTTCATTGGGACTAAAGAAAGATCATCATTCTTCTCTAAAAGGTATTCTATGACCTGTTCATTCTCTTCTGGAGAAAATGTACAGGTAGAATATAACAGCATACCACCTGGAGCTAACAGCTTGATCGCATCATCAACGATCTCTCGCTGTAACTTCGCATATGGTTCGCTTCCTTTCTGCTGCCAGTTCTTGATCTCATTATTTCCTTTTCGAAACATTCCTTCCCCAGAACATGGGGCATCAATTAAAATCTTATTAAAAAAACCTGTCATTGATGGTACTAAATATTTGGCTTCGGTACAAAGGATCATATCATTCCTGATCCCGAACATCTCAATATTACGAATCAATGCTTTCGTTCTTGATATACTGACATCATTAGATACTAAAAGTCCTTCTCCATTTAACTTTGCTCCAAGTTCTGTTGATTTTCCACCTGGTGCTCCACACAGATCAAGTACGCGATCTCCCGGCTCTACTGGTAAGTAGGAAGCTGGTGTCATCGCACTTGGCTCCTGAATATAATAAAGTCCTGCATGATAATATGGGTGTTTGGATGGTTTTTCTTCTCTGTCTACATAAAATCCATTGTCTGTCCAAGGTACTTTTGTCACTTTGAATGGACAGATCTTTAAAAAATCCTCCACAGAAATCTTTAATGTATTCACTCTGATTCCATAGTATGCAGGATCATCTAAATGCTTCTCATACTCTTCAAAGTCCTCACCTAAGAGGCGTCTCATCTTCTCTTCAAATAATTCTGGTAATTTCATATCTCTCCTAAGAAATGCTTTGAGCACGATATCCTTCTGCAATGATATCTAACTGCTTATTAAAATGCTCTAAGCGTTCCATATCTCCTGTCTCGTATATTTTATAAAATTCATCCTGAATCTTTAAAACTTCATGACGATTTGCAACTTTATATAAATTCTGCATCGTATGAAGAATCTCTGATACAAGATTTGATTTCTTACGGAACGAATTCTGTGCGTCCATGATCTCGTCACGAACCGTTGACATCTCATGATCTAAGACATCAATCGCATCTGCTGCCACAAGAAGCTTATCTGTTACGTGTTTTGGAATATCTCCTTTATATTTATACTGTAATGAATGCTCTACCGTTGCCCAGAAATTCATCGCAAGTGTCCTGATCTGAATCTCTGCCTGAATTCGTTTCTTCCCATAAATTGTATTCACTTCATAATAAATGATCACATGATAGCTTCGATATCCACTGTCTTTGGAATGTGAAATATAATCTTTGTGGCTCTTGATCTCCATATCAGAACGGCTCTCTATGATCTCCAAGACTTTATCAATGTCTTCCACAAACTGGCAGATCAGTCGAACTCCTGCAATATCTTCCAATTCCTTCTCCACATCGTTGACATTAATCTTCTTTCTCTGCATCTTATCTAAGATACTTGAAATTGATTTTACACGTCCGTCAACCTGCTCGATCGGTGAATATCTTCCGACGTTCCTGTATTCTCTTATAATATGCCGAAACTTTAACACAAGTTCATCTACTGCCAGCTCATATGGGGTGAGCATTTCTCTCCATAACTGTAATTCCATTAATTCGATTCCCTCCTGTACTTATCCACTCATTATACCATATTTTAACTTCAAAAAGAATCCTGCATTGCAGGATTCCTGCTATTATATTTACATAAAAAAATAGTCAACTCTTATTTTTCTATGTAAGCTGACTATTTTTATTCTCTTTCGTATCTTGTTGGTTATCCACCTACCATGTAAGATAAACAGATCCCCATGTAAGTCCTCCGCCAAAACCGCTTAAAACAATCTTATCTCCGCGATTTAACATACCTTTCTGGTTCATCTCATCTAGAAGGATTGGCACCGTTGCAGATGATGTATTGGCACATCGATCTACGTTCATCGGAAACTTTTCGATCGGCTGTTTTAATCTTCTGGCCGCTGCCTCAATGATTCTTCGATTTGCCTGATGAAGTACAAAATATTTCACTTCTTCTTTATCAACTCCAGCTTGATCAAGCACCTTTGTAATACTCTTTGGCACCATACGGACTGCAAATTTAAATACCTCCTGCCCATCCATAGTAACCTGCTGCATTGGTGAATCATCTTTTACAAGAAGGTTGTTAAGGTGTCTTTCCTCACATGTTAAGACATCTCCTTTTGCTCCATCAGACCCTACATCAATGTAAATCTCTCTTGAATCATCCGCTTCGACGATCGCACATCCTGCTCCATCCCCAAATAATACACAAGTGCTTCGATCACTCCAGTCAAGAATCTTAGAAAGCGTCTCAACTCCGATGATCATCATCTTCTTGCCCATTCCTGCTCTTGCATATGCGATTGCTGTATTCAATCCATACACAAATCCTGAACATGCCGCATTGATATCCATGCACACTGCATTGACCGCTCCGATTCCCTTCTGCACCTGACAGGATGTACTTGGTGTCGCATGATCTCCTGATAACGTTGCAACAAAAATATGGTCTAATTCTTCTGCGCTGACCCCTGCATTCTCTAATGCTTTCTTTGCTGCTTTGACTGCCATTGTTGAGGTTGTATCTTCAATTGAAATGTGCCTGCTTCGAATTCCTGTTCTTGATGAGATCCATTCATCACTTGTATCCATTACTTTGGAAAGGTCATCGTTGCTTACTGATTTTTCTGGAAGAAAACTTCCTGTTCCTAATATTTTTACAGACATAATTACTCCACTTATCTTAATCGCTTCTTTTTCTATCTTTGATCCGTCTTTATTTTGCTAAATTCTATGAATCAAAAAAACACTTTGTCTATCAAAGTATATTCTTTTTCTATCCGTTTGTCAACGTTCTTAAATAATGATGCATACAAGACCCCCATTACTTTCATTGATGATCTTTTCCATTGTATCCTGAAGCTTTTGCTGACTTTCATCGGTCATCTTTAAAGCCTTAGTCTGCATGCCATCTCCGACAAGCTGTTCCAGCGTTTTTCCAAAAATATTAACATCCCACATACTCTCTCCCGGAGTCTGTGAACCTTGTTCAATATACTCCATCAAATCTTTCGCCTGATATTCTTCTCCGACAATTGGGGCGATTTCTGTGGAAATATTGGCACGGATCATATGAATGGATGGAGCACTTGCTTTGATCTTTACCCCATATTTGTTACCATGCTTTACGATCTGCGGCTGTTCTAATACAATTTCTTCCTTCGTTGGTGTTACCACTCCATATCCTCGCTGCTTAACTGCTGCAAGTGCTTCCCCGACTTCTTCATATTCTTTCTTTTTCTTTGAAAGTTCTCCCATGATCCGGATAAATTCATATTCATTGTGAATTTCCATTCCCGTAGTTTCGCTTAAGAAATCATAATAATAGGAATCTCCCACTTTTACAGTTATGATTACTTCGCCACTATCCATTGATACCGATTCTATTTTCTGGCTTGTTATGTATTTGTATTGTTTATCTTCATCATCATAGATATCTTTCATCGTTGTTTTGTTTGAAATGACATCTCTAGCCATTTCTAGTAATTCCATTTTTAACGGATGATCTTTTTTTAACATTTCCGTCCATCTTGGAACATAAAATCCGATCGATGAAATTGGAAATTCCATTAATATACTCTTTAAAAACTGGTAGATATCATCTTTTTTCATTTGCTCCAAATTCATCGGCAACACTTTTGTTCCATATTTTTCTTCTTTTTGTTCTGCTAATTGTTTTGTACTTTCTGAATATGGATGAATCGTATTTAATAATACTACAAATGGTTTCTTTAAAGCCTTTAGCTGGTTGATCGTCTCTTCTTCCGCAGGTTCATACTGCTTTGCATCAATTTCACCAAAAGACCCATCACACGTTACAACCACCCCGATCGTAGAATGATCTGTGATAACTTTTTTTGTCCCGATTGCTGCTGCCTTTGTAAATGGAATCTCGTAATCAAACCATGGTGTTTTTACAAGTCTCTCTTCTTCTCCTTCCATATGACCTGTTGCACCTTTTACCATATAACCTACACAATCAATGAGGCGTACATTTAATTCTATTCCATCTTCTACTTTAATAGAAACTGCTTCATTTGGGACAAATTTCGGCTCAGTTGTCATGATTGTTTTACCGCTTGATGACTGGGGAAGTTCATCATTCGCACGATTTCTGTCATTCTCGTCCTCGATATTGGGTAATACCATCAGGTTCATAAAACGCTTGATAAATGTGCTTTTCCCTGTACGCACCGGACCAACAACCCCTATGTAAATCTCCCCATTTGTTCTTGCCTTCATATCTTTATATACATTAAACTGATCCATAAGTTCCTCCTTCATAGACTGATAAAGTATATGAAGGTTCTAAGAAAAAAAGACCAGAAAACAGTATATTTACCGTATCTGGTCTTTTGTAACATTCCAATATGTATCTTATACTCCCTGGAAGAATCTTTCTTTTACTTCATCAACAGGCATATCTTTTCCTGTGAATAATTTAAAAGATGCAACTCCCTGCCATAATAACATTCCTTTTCCTGGAACTGTGATACATCCATGTTCTTTTGCTTCTCTTAAGAATCTTGTTTCTTCTGGATTGTATACAACGTCTGCTACAACTAATCCTTCGTGGAACATTGTTGTATCTGTGATCACTGTTGTATCTTCTTTTGGTTTCATTCCAAGCAATGTTCCATTTACTAAGATATCTGCTCCATCAATCTTTGTGCGCATTGTATCTTTTGCATCTAGATCATATAATTCCACCTGACATGCTGGTACTTTGGCTTTGATCTTCTCAACCATCTTCTGGGCTCTTTCAAAAAATGGATCTCTTGGGTTAAAAATTGTGATAGATTTTGCTCCATCTAATGCACACTGTACCTGAATGGCTGTTGCTGCTCCACCTGCTCCAAAGATTACGATATCTTTTCCTTCAACGCTGATTCCATGATCTTTTAAGTTTGCAACAAAACCTTCACCATCTGTGATATGTCCGTATAATTTTCCGTCTCTGTTTACGATTGTGTTTACAGCTCCGATCAGTTCTGCTGCTGGTGATAATTCGTCCATATTCTGGGCTGCTGCTGTCTTGTTTGGCATTGTAACGTTGCATCCCTGGATATTTAACAGACGCATGGATTTGATGAATTCTGGTACTTCCTCTTCTTTAATATCAAAGGCAAGATAAGCTCCATCGACTCCGCATGCCTGAAACCCGTAATTCTGCATCGCTGGTGATGCGGAATGTGAAACCGGTGAACCGATCAGTCCAAATAATTTTGTTGTTCCTGAAATTCTTGCTTCCACGTTTGTAATTCTCCTTTATTTCTTTATATTTTAAAAGGCAGATATTCTATCTTCCTTCGATGATTTCCTGAATCAAATCTCTCTCATCCATGTGATGTTTCACACCTTTGATCTCCTGATAATCTTCATGTCCTTTTCCTGCAAGGATAATAATATCTCCTGCTCCGGCATGTTCCATACAATATTTGATTGCTTCTTTACGGTCTGGGATTGTAACATATTCTCCATCTGCTTTATGAACACCAATCAAAATATCATTGATGATATCCATTGGTTCTTCATTTCTTGGATTATCAGATGTTACAACAGTAAGATCTGCAAGTTTTGATGATACTTCTCCCATCTCATAACGTCTTGCTTTTGCTCTGTTTCCACCACATCCAAATAAGCAATAGATCTTCTTTGGATTATATTTACGGATCGTTGTTAAAAGACTTTCAAGACTCATAGCGTTATGTGCATAGTCGATCATTAATGTATAATCTCCAGGAGTCTTGATGATCTCTAAACGTCCTTTGACCTGAATTGTATTTAATGCAGATAATACATCTTCTTTGACAATTCCCATATGGCGGCAAAGAGAGATTGCTGCCAATGAATTATATACTGTAAAATCTCCAGGGATATCTACATGTACGTTATATTCCTGTTTTCCCTTAAGATCATACGCAACTCCAAGATATCCAGGTTCCTGAATTCTTGTGATATTCTCTGCGTAGACATCATTTGTATCTTTCATTCCATAAGTTTCAATCGCACATGTATGGTCTTTGATGATTCTTTCTACATAATCATCATCTCCATTAACGATTCCCTGCTTACACTGCTGGAATAGTAAACTCTTGCAATGAATATAATCATCCATATCTTTATGCTCATTTTCCCCAATATGGTCTTCTGCAAGGTTTGTAAAAATTCCATAATCGAATTCAAATCCACTTGTTCGATGAAGCATCAAAGCCTGTGAAGATACTTCCATTACAACATTTTTAAGACCTGCATCTGCCATCTTACGGAAAGATTCCTGTACGATGTAAGATTCTGGTGTTGTATTGACGGATGGAATTTTTTCATCTCCAATGATCGTCTCAATCGTTCCGATCAGTCCTGTCTTTTGTCCTGCATGTTCTAAGACTGCACGGATCATATATGTTGTTGTTGTCTTTCCTTTGGTTCCTGTGATTCCGATCGTTGTCAATTCTTCTGCCGGATATCCAAAGTATGCTGCTGACATTTCAGCTAATGCAAGTCTTGTGTTATCAAACTTGATCACTGTTAAACTTTCTGGAACTTCTACATCTTTCTCTACAACGATCGCTGCTGCTCCAAGCTCTGCTGCCTGTGCTGCAAACTTATGTCCATCAAAAGCTGCTCCACTGATACATACAAATACACTGCCTTTTTCAATCTTTCTTGAATCATATACTAATGTAGAAATCTCTACATCTTCACTTCCCTGTACAAGGGTATATTCTGAGCGTTCTAATAATTCTTTTAAAATCATGTTCTATCTCCAATAATTCTTCTGTCTTTCTACTCTTAATCGTCAATTCCTGTAAGATCGATCTCACCATCAAATACTGTTGTTGCTGGTCCTGTCATAAAGATCGTATCTTTCTCTTCATCATATTCGATCTGAAGGTCTCCACCTAAGAGATGTACTAAGACTTTCTTTCCTGTTTTCTTATTTAAATAAGATGCATAAGCACTTGCACATGCTCCTGTTCCGCAGGCAAGAGTTTCTCCTGCACCTCTCTCCCATACACGCATCTTAATTGTATTCTCATCAACTACTTCGATAAATTCTGTATTCACGCGATCTGGAAACATTGGATGATTCTCAAACTTCGGTCCGATCTTCTCAATGTCAATATCTGCAACAGAATCCACAAATACAACTCCATGAGGATTTCCCATGGAAATACATGTGATATTATATTCTTTTCCATCAACGATCACTGGCTGATCGATCACTTCTGTAAGATCATCATAGATTGCTGGAATCTTAGAAGCTTCTGTAATTGGTGCTTCCATGTCAACCTTTACCCATGTAACCTTGCCATCTTCTACTGTAAGGTCTAATTCTTTGATTCCACCCTTTGTCTCGATCGTGATCGTCGTTTTATCTGTTAGTCCATAATCATAGACATATTTAGCAATACAGCGGACACCATTTCCGCACATGGCTCCTTCAGAACCATCAGAGTTATACATGGCCATTCTAAAATCAGCCTTATCTGACGGACAGATACAGATCATTCCATCAGAACCAATTCCAAAATGCCGGTCACTGATAAATTTTGCCACTTTATTCGGGTTATTGATCTTTTCTTCTAAACAGTTTACATATACGTAGTCATTGCCACAACCGTGCATCTTTGTAAATTTCATGTAATCAACTCCTTTTTTGTTGTTTTACGAATAAACATTTTTATTTTATCACATCAACGTGTTAATTGTACAGATACAATCTTTGAATTTGTATTTCAAAATCAAATGATATCATTACAAAAATAAATGAGGAATACTCCTTATCATCTTTGATAAAGAATACTCCTCATAATATTTCTTAACGATGCATAAATCTTATGCCTGTTCTAACAGTTTTTCAATTCCTGCTTTCTTTACACATACACAAAACAGATCCATTGCCTGCTGTAATTCTTCTACTGTAGGGTAAGAAGGTGCAAGTCTGATGTTACTGTCTTTTGGATCTTTCTTATATGGATATGTAGCACCTGCTCCAGTTAATGTAACTCCTGCTTCTTTGGCAAGTTCCACCACTCTCTTTGCACATCCTGGAAGAACATCTACAGATACAAAGTATCCACCCTTTGGACTTTCCCATGAAATTAATCCGCTTCCAGCAAGTTCTTTGTCTAATGTATTAAGAACTGTCTCAAATTTAGGTTTTAAACAGTCTGCTAAAATCTGCATATGTTTTCTGATTCCATCTGCATTCTTAAAGAACTGTACATGACGAAGCTGATTGATCTTGTCATATCCGATTGTCTGGGCTGTCATAACTTTCTTAATCTCTGCGATATTATCATCACTAGATGCAATAATAGATACTCCTGCACCTGGGAATGTAATCTTTGATGTTGAGAAGAAATAGTATGCTCTGTTATCATTTCCTGCTTCTTTACATGCATCTAAGATATTCTTAACTTTCACATCCTCAAAGATTGGATGTACTCCATATGCATTATCCCAGAAGATTCTGAAATCTTTGGCTGCTGTCTTCATGGAAGCAAGACGGTCAACTGTCTCATCACTGTAGCAGATTCCCTGTGGGTTAGAATATTTTGGTACACACCAGATTCCTTTGATACTTTCATCTTCTGCTACTAATTTCTCTACCTGATCCATATCTGGACCTTCTGGTGTCATATCAACTGTGATCAGTTCAAATCCTAATGTTTCTGTAACCATGAAATGTCTGTCATATCCTGGTGCTGGACATAAGAATTTTACTTTCTCAAGCTGTCCCCAAGGTTTTTCTCCTTCTGTTCCAAATACGACCAGTCTCATCATCTGATCAAACATCAGATTCAGACTTGCATTTCCTCCAACGATGATATTCTTCGCTGGGATATCAAGCAGATCACTGAAAATCTCTTTCATCTCTGGAAGTCCATCAAGGACTCCGTAATTACGCACATCTAAGCCATCTTTTGCATGATAATCCGTCATCGTCTCAAGCATTCCATTTGCATGATCGATCTGGTCTGGTGCTGGTTTTCCTCTTGCCATGTTGAGTGAAAGATCAAGATCTTTAAATTCCTGATACTTTTTGTTTACTTCCACTTCCTGCGCCTGTAACTCTTCTTTTGACATTTCCCTAAATGATTCCATTGTTGTCTTCCTTCCTTCATGTTTTTATGTTTTGTATATGTTTATGTTTTTATATTATATAAAATCTGATTAATCCCATTCCAGATTTGTATGTTCCTGTTTTTTCTCACGAAGGAGTAAGTTTGAAACTTCCTCTTTTGGATCTGCATTTTCAAATAGTACTCTGTTCACTGCTTCCACGATTGGTACAGATACATTGCACTTCTTTGCAAGTCCAAGGGCTGCTTTGGCTGAATATACACCTTCTACAACCATTTTTACTTCTTTCATGGCCTCATCGGCAGTCATACCTTTTCCCATTAAATATCCTGCTTTACGATTTCGACTATGTACACTTGTACATGTAACGATTAAATCTCCAACTCCTGTAAGTCCTGAGAATGTCTCTGGCTTTCCTCCCATGGCTTCTCCAAGACGTGTAAGCTCCGCAATTCCTCTTGTCATTAACGCTGCTTTTGTATTGTCTCCATATCCAAGACCATCAACTGTTCCGGCTGCTAATGCGATAACATTTTTTAATGCTCCTCCTAGTTCGATTCCGATAATATCTGAACTTGTGTATACACGGAATACTTTATTCATAAATACGTCCTGAAGCATCTCTGCTGTCTTTTTATTTTTTGCACCAATTACAACCGTTGTAGGAATTCCTATTCCTACTTCTTCTGCATGACTAGGTCCTGATAATACGCAAACTTCTGCATTTGGAATTTCTTCTTCGATGATATCAGATAATGTCTTATATGTAACATCTTCAATACCTTTTGCAACATTCACAATGATCTGCCCATCTTTCACGAAAGGAGACATCTGTTTTGCGACCGTACGAACAACTGGTGAAGGAACTGCCATAACAACAACATCTTCATCTGTTAAAGCTGTTTCAAGATCTGCTTCAATTACGATATTATCTGGTAATTTTACACCTGGTAATTTTTCCTGCTGTTCTCTCTTTGTAGAAAGCATCTCGATTTCATGTGGATCATGTGTCCATAAAGTCACCTCATGTCCATTATTTGCTAATAACACTGCAAGAGCGCTTCCCCAGCTTCCTGCACCAATAACGCTGACTTTCTTCATAGTCTTAGTTCCTCCTAACGTTTTACTTTCTGACCTAATTTATTCTCAGTACCATTCATCAAACGAACAATATTTGCACGATGGCGCCAGATTGCCATGGCCGTAAAAATACATCCAACAACGACTAATTTCCAGTCTTGTGGATTGTTAAAATACAAAATAAACGGTATGATCAGTACCATGCAGATCGATCCCAATGATACATACTTTGAAATGATCGTAATGATCAAAAATACTGCTGCACAGATCAACCCAAGCTGCCAGTGAAATGCAAAAATAACTCCCCCTGTTGTTGCAATTCCTTTTCCACCTTTAAATCCAAGGTAAAACGGAAAATTATGTCCTAGTACTACTGCAAACCCTGTCAAAAGCCAAAGATAAGCTTCTCCCTCTACACCAAATGCAGGCATGATCACATATCTTGCAAGATTAACTGCCACAAGTCCTTTGGCTGCATCTCCAAGAAACGTAATGATCGCTGCTGTCTTTCCGAGGGTTCTTAATGTATTCGTTGTCCCGGAATTTCCACTTCCGTAATCTCTAATGTCGATCTTGTTTACACGCCCGACAATATATCCTGTCTGGATGCACCCAAATAAATATCCGACGATCATACACACAACAATACAAACTACCATTATCTTTCCTTCCTTTCCCTCGCAATGATATGGATTGGTGTTCCTCTGAATCCAAATGTATTACGGATCTGATTTTCAAGATATCTTGTGTATGAAAAATGCATCAATTGACGATCATTGATAAATACAACAAATGTTGGTGGTTTCACAGAAACCTGTGTAATATAGTAAAGTTTTAATCTCTTTCCTTTGTCTGATGGTGGCTGTTTCATAGCAACCGCTTCTGTAAGAATCTCGTTTAAGACTCCTGTCTGTACACGTAATGCATGGTTCTCGATAACCATATCAAGTACATCAAAGATCTTAGGAAGTCGCTGTCCAGTCTTCGCAGAAATGAAAACAAGCTCTGCATAAGACATATAAGATAGTACTTCTCTGACCTGATTTGTAAATTTGTAAATTGTCTTATCGTTCTTCTCGATCAAATCCCATTTATTGACCGCAATGATCATACCTTTTCCGCGTTCATGTGCAATTCCTGCGATCTTGGCATCCTGTTCTGTAATTCCTTCTTCTGCATCAATAACTAAGATTGCCACATCGCAACGTTCTACAGCTGCAACAGTACGGATGACACTGTAACGTTCAATATCTTCTTTCACTCTGGCCTTCTTTCGAAGTCCCGCTGTATCGATGAATACATATTCTTTTCCATTACGTTTCACTGTTGTATCGATCGCATCTCTTGTTGTTCCAGCAATATCAGAAACAATTAAACGATCTTCTCCTAATAACTTGTTGATCAGAGAAGATTTTCCTGCGTTTGGTTTTCCGATAATTGCAACTCTTGGTCTCTCATCTTCTTTCTCATCTGCATCCTGTGGATTACAATGAACAAGAACTTCATCTAACAGATCACCAAATCCAATCTTAGAATTTGCTGAAACTGGGAATGGCGTTCCAAGTCCCAGATTGTAAAATTCATAAGTATCCAGAACGAATTTCTCATAATTATCTACTTTGTTGACCGCTAAAACAATTGGTTTTCCAGATCGTCTTAACATATCTGCCACCTGATAATCGGCATCAACAAGTCCCTGTCTTACGTCTGTAAGAAAGATGATTACATCAGCTGTTTCCATCGCGATCTCTGCCTGTCCTCTCATATGACTTAATAGCAGATCACCGCTATCTGGTTCAATACCGCCTGTATCAATCAATGTAAACTGGTAGTTTAACCATGTTACATCTGCATAGATACGGTCTCTTGTTACTCCCGGTGTGTCTTTTACAATTGAAATTTTTTCTCCTGCCAGTGCATTAAACAATGTAGACTTTCCTACATTGGGTCTTCCTACAATGGCAATGATCGGCTTACTCATAATCTATATACCTCTCTAAATGTTTCAAAAACCTGTACTGTTTCTAAGTATACCTTATCTTATGAAATTCGTCCAGTGTGAAGAATTTCACAAAATAAAATACTATTTTTATATCATATTATAATACGATGAATGCTGCTAAATTCCCACGTTTTCCATGACTTGCTCTATGTGAAAACAATAAGTCCGGATTGCAGCATGTGCAGATATCTGTAATATCTAGATTCTCTGGAAGAATTCCTGCTTCTGTTAAAATGATCTCATTTGCTTTCCAAAGATCTAACTGATATTTTCCATTTCCTTTATCATCCAGAAATTCCTTTGCATCATGTCCTGTCAGTTCTTTCTTAAATTTCTCTGCAACATCCTCGCTGACTTCATAGCAGCTTCGACAAATTGATGGCCCGATCGCTGCAACGATATTTTCTTTTTTGCATCCATATTCACTTTCCAAAAATCGTACCATCTTGGCACCGATCCTTCCAACTGTTCCTCTCCATCCAGAATGTGCCAATGCTGCAACCTTTTCTACAGGATCATAAAAGAATAATGGAACACAATCTGCATATCCTGTATAAAGCGGAATTCCTGGCTCATTTGTTGCAAGACCATCCATATCTTTCATGACTTTTCCGCAGTCTTCTTTTGTTACTTTATGGATTTTTGTCTCATGGATCTGATTAGAAAACACAAGTTTTGTATGATCAAATCCAATTGCTTTCCCGATTCGCCTGAAATTTTCATCCACGGCTTCCTTTTTATCACAACGGTTATAGCTTAAATTCAGTGTTGCAAACATCCCTTCACTGACTCCACCTATCCGAGTTGAAAATCCATGTCTGACTCCTGCTTGATCTAATTTCCTAAATGTCAGATATGGAACATTTCCTTCATGTAATATCGTAGACTGATTGTCATTTGATTTCTTAAAATGCATGTTTTATCACCCTGATCTTCTTTCCTAAAATCTCTACTACATCAAAACGCATCTGCTGTTCAAAGGATAAATGATTCTTCTTTAAATAAATCATTGCACTCTTTCGAATCTTTTGCTGTTTTCTTTGATCTACAGCCTGTGCCGGATATCCTTTTTTATCATCTTTTCTGTATTTCACTTCCACAAAAACCAATGTTTGACCTTCTTTTGCTATGATATCAATCTCTCCGACTTTCGTATAGAAGTTTTGTTCAAGAATATCATATCCTTGCTGTCCTAAAAACCAGCAGGCAATCGCTTCTGCCTTTGCCCCGGTTTCTCTGTTATTCTTCTTCATATTATATAGTTCTTTTTATATGTATTTCTTTACAAATGTTCTTCTGTGAATATCGCAGATTCCCTGTTTTTTGATTCCTTCAATATGTGCTTTTGTTCCATATCCTTTATTCTTTGCAAAATCATATCCCGGATAGACTGCATCATATTCTTTCATCATTCGGTCTCTTGTAACTTTTGCAACAATACTTGCCGCTGCAATTGACGCACTTTTTGCATCACCTTTGATGATCGGTACCTGCTCGATGTCTACCTCTGGGATTGTAACTGCATCATTTAATAAAAGATCTGGTTTTACGGAAAGCTTTGAAATTGCCTGCTGCATTGCTTTATAAGTTGCCTGCAGGATATTGATCTCATCGATCACTTTCTCTGAAGACATTCCAATTCCGATCGCTACTGCTTTTTCATAAATCTCATCATATAAAAGTTCTCTTTTCTTCTCAGAAAGTTTCTTGGAATCATTCAGATATAAGATATCACAATCTTTTGGTAAAATCACTGCTGCTGCAACAACCGGACCTGCAAATGGTCCTCTTCCAACTTCATCAATTCCGCAGATGGACTGACGATCCGCATATTCTCTCTCGAAAGAAAACATTTTATACATTCTTTCTTTTTCAAGTCTTAACTTTTCTAATTTTCTGGCTTCTCGCTCTTCTTTCTTTGTCATAAAATCCTTCCTATGGGCGGATCACTCCTGCACTCTTCCAAGGATAGAATCTAAAGACGACCCTTCCTGTAATCTCTGCCCTCTTTACTGTACCAACCTCTTTGTATCTGCTGTCATTGCTGTTATCTCTGTTATCCCCTAGAACAAAATATTCATCTGATTTAAGATGCAGTTCTGACTTCAACTCACATGGATCCGTTGTATGATCCTTAGAATAATCTTTCACTTCTTTATTGTTCACATAAACTTTTCCTTTTGCGATCTTCACAGTTTCTCCTGGAAGTGCGATCACTCGTTTCACAAAAAACTGATCCCCGCCTTCTGGACCAGGAAATACGATAATTTCGTATCTTTTAGGATTACGAAAACGATATGTCAGCTTATCTAACAACACTTGATCTTGGTCATGCAGCTGCAGCTCCATTGAATGCCCGCTTACTTTTGTTCTCTCTCCCACATATGTGATCATCAAAAAAGCAAATGCGATTGTGATCAGAATAGTTACCAGTAATCTTATTATACTTTTAAACATTGTTTTACCTGCCCCATAAGAGACTTTTATGCCTCTTTTATTTCCTCTGGAATTTCCAAAGAAATCTTTCCTAATTTCCCATTTCTGAATTCTTCTAGCAGAATCTTGGATGCTTTTTCGTAATCTAATTCATTTCCTTTCATCTTACAATTACGATTCATTGCAACCTGCTCTAAAATCTTCACTTTGTCTTCGCTTTCATCTACCTGATAACGATCTGCTAAAATTCCTTTATAATGACTTTTCAGATATTCGATCAGTTCAATTGCCATTTCATCTTGATTTAAAATCTCATCTCTGATAGACCCGATCAATGCAAGACGTAATCCAACCTGCTGATCTTCAAATTTAGGCCACAAAATCCCTGGTGTGTCTAATAATTCAATATTTTTATTTAACTTGATCCATTGTTTTCCTTTTGTAACACCTGGTTTATTTCCTGTCTTTGTACAGGCTTTTCCAACCAGACTATTAATAAAGGTTGACTTCCCAACGTTTGGAATTCCTGCGATCATTGCTCTGATCGGACGATTTTTAATTCCTCGTTTTCTGTCTCTTTCTAATTTTTCTTTGCACGCATCCATGACGATCGCCTGTGTCCCTTTGACACCTTTTCCGGATCTTGCATTTGTCCTTGCTACATAAAATCCTTTTTCTTTAAAATATTCTTCCCATTGTGCAGTCACTCGTTCATCCGCCATATCTGTCTTATTTAATAAGATCAGTCTTGATTTATTCGCTGCTAACTGGTCAATATCAGGGTTCCTGCTGCTTAGTGGAATTCTTGCATCCACAAGCTCGATCATGATATCGATCAGTTTCATATTTTCCTGCATCATACGTTTTGCTTTGGTCATATGACCTGGGTACCACTGAAAATCCATTTTTCTATCTCCTTCCCTCTGTTATCACTGCCAGTATTTGATACCGACTTTTCCAACAATATTTGATCTTTTTATATTTCCAACACTTGCACTTCTGGAGTCCTCACTATTATTGTAGTTATCTCCTACGACAAAGTACTGTTCGCTCTTTAATGTAATTTCTTCTGATGCAAGTCCTGCGGATAAAATCTTTTGACTGGAATATGCTTTTGTTTTCTTTCCATTTACATAAATTCGTCCATTCTTGATCTGAACTTTTTCTCCAGGAAGTCCAACAACTCGTTTTACATAATAATTTCCATTCTTATCATCTGCCTTAAATACGATCACATCATATCTACTTGGTCCTTTGATCTGATAGATCAAACGATTTACCAGATGCTTTTCACCTTTTTTGATCGATGGTGACATTGAATCTCCCTGAATCGTAAAACTGAAACATACGAATCGCACGATCAAAAATGCAAGTAACACAACACCTACAAATTTAAGTGCATATTGAATAATAATTTCTCTTTGCTGACGTTGTTTCTTACGCATCTGATAGGTCATTGTATATCCTTTCCTCATAGAGAACTCCTTTCCTTATATAATTTCTCTGTGTGATATTATATAGCAAAATCCTATATAATAAAACAGGGATAAGCTTATACAGCCTATCCCTCTCTTTTGATAATCTCTGTCTGATTATACTCTTTCTTTTACTTTTGCTGCTTTACCAACACGATCACGTAAGTAGTATAATTTAGCACGTCTTACTTTACCACGTCTTACTACTTCAATCTTTTCGATGATTGGAGAATGTACTGGCCATGTTTTTTCAACACCAACACCACTTGCCTGTTTTCTTACAGTAAATGTTTCGCGTGCTCCACCATTCTGTCTTTTGATGACTGTTCCTTCGAAAACCTGGATTCTTTCACGGTTTCCTTCTTTTACTTTCGCGTGAACTCTTACAGTGTCTCCTGTTTTGAATTCAGCAACTTCTCTTAACTGTGCATCTTCGATGCTTTTAATAATATCCTGTGCGCTCATTGTTGTTCCTCCTTGAACGTTTTTAGATGTTCTTAATACCAAATGTAACAGAGGACCATCCATATTTATAACAACTTGAACATATTATCATATTTTTTTGTATGCTGCAAGCCTTTTTTTGTATTTTTTTCAATTCAGATATCTTTATATGCTTGCTCTATATATTAGTATTAAATTAATACAAATTTCTCCATCGCCTTGGCAACACCATTTTCCTCATTCGTTACCGTAATATAATCTGCAATCTCTTTTATTTCATCGATTCCATTTTCCATGGCTACAGAAAATCCTGAGCATTCTAATAATTCCCTGTCATTATCTGCATCTCCACAGCCCATGACCTCTTCCCTTTTAATTCCAAGACTCTTAGCCAAATGAAGAAGCCCATCTCCTTTATTACATCCTTTTTTGGAGATTTCAATGTTCTTTGGAAGAGAACTTGAATACTGGATATCATCAAATCTTTCTAATGCTTTCCAGACCTTTGCTCTTTCTTCCTTTGTACGAAATAATAAAGTTATTTTCTCTACTGTTTCCGTCTTGTCATGTTCTTTTAAAAAATCTTCCAGATCATTGATCAGTTTTCTTGAATTATGAATGATCGCTTTCGTATTAGAATCTAATTGATAATAATCAACATTTTCCATGTCTTTTCTCGCAGCATATGATTGTCCATTCATACTGTAACTTTGCATTACATCAAATTGTTTTAGAAAATCCATTAATTCCAAAATCCTTTTTTGCTCAAACTGATTTTTATAAAGAACTTTCTTTTCTTTTAAATCATAGATTGTCGCCCCATTACTGAAAATCCCATAACGGATTTCTTCCATATCTTTTAATTCTTGTGGAAGTGCATTGACCGCTCGTCCTGTTGCAGGTGCAAAAACAACACCTTGACTAACCGCACGTCGGATGACATTCTGTGTATATTGTGTGATCTTACGTTCTCTATTTAAAAGGGTTCCATCCATATCAACCGCAACAAGTCTGATCTTACTTGTTCCCATTGTTTTCTTCCATCTCCTTCTCATATGCTTCCCAAAGATCTGGTCTTCTCTCTTTGGTTCGTTTCACTGACTGTTCATGTCTCCATTTGCGGATATTCTCATGATGCCCTGAGAGAAGGACTTCTGGTACTTCTTTATCTAAGAATACAGGTGGTCTTGTGTACTGCGGATATTCAAGCAATCCATTTTCAAAGGATTCATCCCCTGCGGAATCATCATTATGTAAGACTCCTGGAACCAGTCTTGAAATCGAATCAATCATAACCATTGCTGGAAGTTCACCTCCAGTCAATACATAATCCCCAATAGATACATAATCTGTAACGATCTCTTCTAAAACTCTCTCATCGATTCCTTCATAATGTCCACATAAAAAGACCAATTCTTCTTCCTTTGCAAGTTCTTTTGCCATCTCCTGATGAAACGTTGTTCCCTGCGGAGTCAAATAAACGACTCTTGGCTTTTTCTTCATGTTTTTTGTAAGATCTTTATACGCACGATAAACCGGCTCCGGCTGCATCACAAGTCCAGCTCCACCTCCATATGGATAATCATCTACTTTCATATGCTTATTGGTAGAATAATCACGGATATTAACCGCATTGATCTCAAGAAGTCCTGCATCGATCGCTCTGCCGATAATACTTGTATTAAGCCCATCCATTACCATCTTTGGAAACAATGTTAATATATGAAATCTATTCATCTAATAATCCTTTCATCACATGAACTGTAATCTCGCCTTTTTGAAGATCTACTTTCTTGATACATTCTCTGATCGCCGGAAGCAAAATTTCTTTCCCATCTTCCATTTTCACTTCATAGACATCATTTGCACCCGTCTGTAAAACATCTGTTAATTTTCCAAGAACTTCTCCATTATCCTCTCTGATCACAGAAAGGCCGATCAGATCTGCAATAAAGTATTCATCTTTACCAAGAGGCACTGCCTGATCTCTTGTAACAAACAGTCCTTTTCTCTTATACATCTCTACTTCATTAATATTTGTAAATTCTTTAAATTTTAAAACTGGCTGATTCTTTACGAATTTACATGATACTACATGTAATAATTTTCTTTCTTTTCCTGTATCTAAATATACTTCTTTTAATTTCTTAAATCGTTTGATATCATCTGTCATCGGAAATACTTTGACTTCCCCTGCGATACCATGTGTGTTCGCGATCGCTCCTACTTGTAAGAATTCTTCCATAAGTTTAATTCCTTTCATTTATTTTCTTCTTATTTATTGTATAGAAAGGTTTGGGAAAACTCAACTAGTTTTTAAATTTTAATTTACGTAATCGAAACCACTACCGGATGTGTATGGAGAACAGTATTTACTGTAAATTAGTTTTTTCATGACAGAAGATATGAAGTTTGAATGTATCTCAAACATCTCATCAAATCGGTGTTCTTAAGTTCCTTTGATCTTCTGTTAACGAATACAAAAGCCTACCGTCGCAAATTAGAATTTATCCCCACACTTCTTCTGCGATTTCTTTTACAAGTTTAAGTTTCGCCCACTGCTGTTCTTCTGTCAGTTTATTTCCGATCTCGCATGACGCGAATCCGCACTGTGGGCTTAAATATAGGCGGTCAAGTGGTACATATTTTGCTGCTTCATGAATTCTTGCGATCACTTTTTCTTTGTCTTCTAGTTCTGGTGTTTTTGTAGTCACTAGTCCTAAAACTACTTTCTTATCTCCGCTTACTTTCGCAAGTGGCGCAAATCCTCCTGATCTCTTATCATCATATTCCAGATAATATGCATTGACTGATTATCTCTGTGCGTATCAACTCTTACATAATCGATCCTGGTTCCAATGTCCATTCTTAATCACCTGATACGTCGGTAAATTTTCTAATCTTGTGAATTGTCCACACGATTGACTTCAGGTATATGATAAAAAATAAATAAACGATCGGAAGAGCAGCATTAGAATTTTGCCACGTTTTTTGCGGATTCGAAGCTGGCTTGGTGCGATGTTTGAGCCTCAAAGAATTCAAATTTGAATACCCTTGAAAGCGAGTTTCGCAAGGAAAGCCAGCGAATCAGCGATCTGCAAAAACGTGAGTAAAATTCTCTAGCTACTCTTCCGATCGTTTATTTATTTTTATCATATACTCGAAATCTACAGTTGGCCAATTACAAAATTTAAAATTTATTTCAATGCCGCCAATGTCTTAACAACCAGTTCCCATGTACGTTCCGTAGATGAAATACTCAATACTTCATTTGTCGTATGAATATGTTCCATCTGAGGACCAAAGGATACCGCATCAAGTCCTGGTAATTTTGAAGCAAAGATTCCACATTCCAGTCCTGCATGAATTCCTTCAACCACAGGTTCTTCTCCATTGTATAAATCTTTGTATGCCTCAACCATAACTTCGCGTAGTCTGGAATCTGCTTTATACTCCCATCCTGGATATGGTCCTACGATTTCTATCTCTCCACCTAATGTTTCAGACAGAGATGTCAATTGAGCGATCAGATACTGTTTCTCTGTTTCACTGGAACTTCTAACTGCAAATGTCATCTGTACTTCAGAATCTTTCGTTGTTAAAATCCCCATATTTAGTGATGTCTGTACCAATCCTTCAATCTCTGGATTCATTCTCTGAACACCATTTGGCATATGAACCATTGCAGTCACTACTGCAAATGTTGTATCTTCTGTAAATGTCTCTACGTCAGCAGTTTCTTTTACATTTACTGTTAATCTTGCACCAGGATCTGTCACTTTATATTCTTCTTTGATCTGTGCAAATGTATTTTCAATGATCTGTTTTGCTTCTTCTACTTCTTCTGGCAGTACTGCAACAGATGCTTCGCTGAATTTCGCGATCGCATTGTCTTTTTCTCCACCATTTACTGAAACAAGCTGCATTTCAACCTCATTGAACAAACTTAACAACACTCTTGCCATTGCACAGTTTGCATTCATACGTCCTTTGATGATCTCAACTCCAGAATGTCCACCTGTAAATCCATCCATTTTAATCTCGATGACTGATGCATTGACTGTTTCTGTCTCATATGGAATCTTGCAGATCACAGATGCTCCACCTGCACAGCTGACTGTGAATACGCCCTCATCTTCAGAGTCCATATTCATAAATAAACGTCCTTTCAGATCAGAAACATCAATGGTTGCTGCTCCTAACATACCGATTTCTTCATTGACTGTGAAAATCGCTTCAATCGGTGGATGTGCCATTTCTTCATCATCTAATACGGCAAGTGTGTATGCAACGGCAATTCCATCATCTCCACCTAAGGAAGTTCCTTTGGCTAAAATATAATCTCCATCAATTTCTAAGTCTAATCCTTCTTTTTCCATATCTTTGTCGCAGTCTGATTCTTTCACTGCTACCATATCCATATGTCCCTGAAGGATGACTGGATCAGAATCTTCATACCCTTTTGATCCATCTTTCCAGATGATCACATTTAAATCTTCATCCTGTCTGTATTTTAATCCATGTGCTTTCGCAAAATCTACCAGATAATCACTGATCTGCTGTAAATTTCTTGACCCATGAGGGATTGCACAAATCTCCTCAAAATATTGAAATACTTTGTTTGGCTGTAATTCTCCTAATACTGACATCTCTATGTCCTCCTTATTTTTTATGCATTTTATAACGACTACCCTCTTTTTCAAGCTGGTTCGTCTTCAGCATATATTCTACAAGTTTTTTTGCATAGTCTCTCTTATCCTTTACAACCGCTCTATTTCTTGAAAATGGCTGTTTTGCTTCGAGACCTTCGCAAATTTGTTCCACTTGTGAAATTGTAATGTATTCATTTTGTTTTAAATACTTTTTTATTTTATCCTGTCCTTTGCTAAAAAGCAAATTCATCAGGTCATTTGTCTGATTCTTTTGTTTAACGATTCCCCATCCATATAGGATCATCGTCGCTATGGCAAATAAAACAATACCTATGATCGCTGTTGATAATTTCATTTTAAATTCCTTTTACCTAATAAGGTTTATTCTTCAAAAATAATGTATTTGTTTCTTTCTAAAATTGCAAAATATTGTGACAATCTCTCGTATAATTGTGTCGCTGCACCTTCATGAGCGCTTTCAAGTTCTTTCCCTATCTCGTAAATACTTTTCTTTCCATCGATCTTCTGCCACACAAAACTTCCATATTCATCTAATTTGATGAAACTATATCGTGGCCTTTTAAACAATTTCTGTGCGATTGTATTATAGAATCCCTTATTTTCTACAGTGATTTCTACAATTCCATCTTCTAATACTTCCCATTTCATATCATTGATCTTCGGGATATGATCAATATAATTCTTCTTATCTTTCATCAATTCACCTTTTTATTTAGAAAGCACTACTGCGTGATCGCAGCAGTGCTTTCTTCTCACTGAAATACATATTTATTTTATTATTTTTCTGCATCTACTTCAATCGTCTTTTTATTTCTTGTGAAGTAGAATAGTGTAGCAAGTAATACTATAAACGCTACTAAACCAACCCAGTTGCCAGTCGTTTCAAAAGCTCCTCCATATACGGAAGAAAGATCGATCTTATCCGCAACATTAAATACTGCTAATACAGCAAGAAGGATACCAACGATACCTTCTCCTGCGATCATACCTGCCGCATAAAGGACACCTCTGTCTGATCCATCTTTTCTCGCTTTATCACTGTCGTATTTTTTCTTATTGTCAACAAACCAACGAATAACTCCACCAACCATGATTGGTGCACTTAAGTAAATTGGTAAATAAAGACCAATAGAGAATGCTAATACTGGAATTCCAAGGATCTCAACAACAATGGCGATAAATGCTCCCATGAAGATCAATACCCATGGTAATGTACCACCCATAACACCTTCAACAACCATCTTCATCAAAGTTGCCTGTGGTGCAGGAATCTGGTCAGAACCGAATCCCCATGCTGCATTCAGAAGATACATAACTCCTCCAATCGCAAATGCTGCCACAATAGCACCGATCAATTCACCGATCTGCTGTAATCTAGGTGTCGCACCTACGATATAACCTGTCTTTAAATCCTGTGAAGTATCACCAGCCATAGCTGCAATGATACAAATAACTGTACCAATGGAAATTGCTGATACCATACCTGTTGCTCCTGTATTACCAGTTGCTTTTAAGATAAATGTTGTTACGATCAGTGTTGCGATCGCCATACCTGATACTGGGTTATTGCTACTTCCTACAATACCAACCATTCTGGATGATACAGTTGCAAAGAAGAAACCAAAGACAACAATCATCAATGCTCCTAAGAGGCTTACTGGAATCTCTGGTAATAACCAGATTAAAGCTGCAATGATCAATACTCCTCCAAGAACAACTTTCATAGATAAATCCTGCTGCGTTCTTAGCTGACTATCACCTGTCTTACCAAATCCTTTCATGGCATGTCCAAATGTCTTAACCATAGTAGGGAATGTCTTGATCAAACTGATCAGTCCACCTGCTGCTACAGCACCTGCACCGATATATCTGACATAATTACTCCAGATCTGAGAAGCAGATAACTGATTAAAAGCTAGTGTCTTTCCTGCTTCATCAACAACCTTTGATACAGAATCTCCACCAAAATAAGCGATTGCAGGAATTAACACAAGATATGATAACACACCACCTGCGAAAATATAACTTGATACCTGTGCTCCACAGATATAACCTACACCTGCTAACGCTGGAAGGACATCCATACCAACAGAGGTTGTATAATTTCCCTGCATTGAGAATTGAACTTCACTAGGGAAAAGTTTTAAACCATCTGCAATAAATTTATAAACTGCTGCAATTCCAAGTCCTGCAAATACAACTTTTGATTTGCTTCCACCCTGTTCTCCAGCTAAAAGTACTTCTGCACAAGCTGTTCCTTCAGGATAAGGAAGTGTTCCATGTTCTTCTACGATCAGGGCTGTACGAAGAGGTACCATAAAAAGTACTCCTAAAATACCACCGCAAAGAGCGATCAATGCAATAGATACGAAAGATGGAGCACTCACTCCACTTCCTTTTTCTGATGCCCAGATAAAAATAGCAGGAATTGTAAAAATTGCTCCTGCCGCTAATGATTCACCTGCTGAACCAATTGTCTGTACCATGTTATTCTCAAGAATGGAATCTTTCTTTAAGATCATTCGGATCACACCCATAGAAATAACTGCCGCTGGAATAGAGGCTGATACAGTCATACCAACTCTTAATCCTAAATAAGCGTTGGCACCACCAAATATAACCGCTAGGATCATACCAAGAATTACTGATGTAACTGTAAATTCGGGTAACACTTTATCTGCGGGAATAAATGGCTTAAAGTCATTTTTCTTTTCCATTTTTCTCTCCTATTTTCAATATATATTTCACTGTATCTTTCTATTATACTAAATTGTTGAAGAAAATGGAACCCCTTATTTTTTTAAGATTCCAACCCGTCATTCAACACATCTTACGTTTTCCCTGATTTCATCCAATAAGTCACTTGCTCCACTTCCCAATAAAAACCACAATTCCATCAAACATTTCATATTATCTGTCTGAGAAAACCTTAATTCTTATCTGATACCATTCTCCATACACACCACATTAAATTGGCCAACTCCACAACTTAAAATTTAAAATAAATCCAGCATATTATCCAAATATACTTCTTCCCTCACATGAATCTGATATTCTGGCTTTACCATATAATAAAGCAGAAACTCCAATACTAAAGCACTTCCAAGGCTTCGTCCTTCTATTTTGAAATTAGAGAACCCCATTGGCAAGTAAGTATTTTTAATATCATCAACACTTATAAATCCTGGATTTTTCATTGCTTTTGAAAAGCGGTATCCTTGATCAGCTTCTGGTGCTTGGCAGATATGTTCTGAAATATTTTCTCCTAAATTTTTCCTGCTGACTGTTTCGTAGCACTGCTTTCTTTCCTTACATCCATACCAACAGCATTCATTGCATAAGAATTCTACCTTATCTTTTTCCACGTTTGATAATTTTTTCAATTGATCAAATGCTTTATTCAAGCGAAAATCTGGTACAACGTATTTAAAATCTTCTTTCTTTACCTCATTTAAAAATTCTTCAAAGTTTGTTAAAACTTTTGTCGTTGAAGAAACAAAATATAAGCCTTTGTAATATTTTTTTATATAGTCAAGTAATAAATCAGAATAGATGATCACACCATTTCTTTTTTGCCCTGTTTCTTCAAATAATTTACATAATTCATTACATTTCCTATCCGACAGATGTTCTTCTCTTAACAAACTATTGCTAAACGTTAGTCGTGCCGAGATTCCATATTCTTTCATTAATTCTAAAGCTTCTTCTGGATTATCCGAACCAAAGCCAGCACGACCTCCTCCCCAGATACAATCCGCCGGAGATCCATAGATAGAGCTGATTTCACACCATTCATAAAAATATTCTCTATGTTTTCTATATAATGGAAGAAATACGCAATACAGCTCATAAAATTCAAATAGTCCTGGCAGATGATAGTATGCTTTTTTATTTAACTTTTCCATATAGTGATACTCTCCAATTTCTTACTTATCTTTCTATTTATTAATATGCCAAAGATTATGAAACATCTCTAACTATACTATTCTGGCCTTCTGGTTATGCATTGCCTGAACACGCATTTCCCATTCAAACGTCTCCATTGGTTCTGCTTTCGTATTCGCTGTTGGAACTATGACCAGATCCGCACCTTTGCTTTGTCACAGTATTGCAGACTTTTGTCAAGATTTTTTTGTATGTCTGTTTTCATGTTCATTTGTACTAGTGCAAGTTTCATTTTCCTCTCCTTCAAAATCTTTGTTGTTTCTCCTATTATATCAGTTCTTAATCAAATCTAACACTCTGATCTTTGAGATTATCATCAAAACATGATACAATAGCCTACAGTGTAAAATTTACATAAGAGCGGAGAATTATTACAATGGAAAAAGACCTTACTACTGGAAATATCACACCACATTTATATTGTTTTTTCTCTTGTATTGTCTATTCTTTGCATCTTATTTGCTTACCCAATCCTGACCTTAATGCAGGTGGATTTCGTGATCATTCCTATGACAAAACTTTATTTAAGGATTATTTTTTCTGGGCTTATCTTTACATTTATGTATAATTGCTTTGCAAGTACGCTTCGTGCTCTTGGAGACAGCAAGTCTCCTCTTTATTTTTTGATCATCAGTTCTGTTGTCAATGTATTTGGAGATCTTATTTTTGTGCTTATTTTTCATATGGGAAGTGAGGGATGTGCGATTTCTACTGTATTAAGTGAAGCA
Organism: Anaerostipes amylophilus; assembly: GCF_025567365.1. NCBI lineage: Bacteria > Bacillati > Bacillota > Clostridia > Lachnospirales > Lachnospiraceae > Anaerostipes > Anaerostipes amylophilus. The sequence continues at coordinate 166,562 of NZ_JAOQJG010000007.1, forward strand.
ATTTCCTGTATTCTTTGTATCATTTATATTCAAAAGGAAGTCCCAATCCTGCGACTTGGCAAGAAATGGCTCATCTTTGATCCATCTCTTTTAAAACAGACGATTGCTTACGGATGGGCTTCTGCGATGCAGCAAGCAACCGTACAGCTTGGTAAGTTGGGTGTGCAATCTATTGTAAACTCAATGGGTGTCTTTGTGTCCGCTGCCTTTGCAGCTGTAAACCGTATCGATGATTTTGCCTATATGCCACAGCAAAATATTGCTCATGCGATGACAGCTTTGATGGCACAAAATAAAGGTGCAAAAAAGACCGATCGTATTAAGGCTGCTTTTCGTTGTGGAATGAAGATTGAACTTTTTTATGGAATTTTTATCTTTTTTGTATGCTTCTTTTTGGCTCACCCATTGATGCAGCTTTTTTCAAATGATCCTGTCGTGTGCAAACATGGTGTGACTTATTTGAAACTAATCTCTTTGATGTATCTGTTCCCTGCAGTTACAAATGGAGTTCAGGGATATTTTCGCGGAATCGGAGATCTTAAGATTACTTTGATCAGTAGTTTTGTGAATATGTCGGTTCGTGTGATATTTGCGGCTGTTCTTGTGTTTCATTTTTCCTTGCAGATCGAAGCATTGCCATTTTCTTATCTTGCCGGGTGGATTGGAATGCTTTTAGCAGAGGTGCCGTTGCTTTTGAGGAAATTTTAATTTGCGTGATCGAAACCACTACCGAACACGTGTGGAGAATGTTATTGGCTATAAATTAGGAATTTCTCAGACAGAGGATTGAAGCTTTGAATGTATTTTAAACATCTCGTCAAATCGGTGTTCTTAAAGTCCTTTCATCTTCCGTCAACGAATACAAAACTTATCAGCCAACATCGTTTAACATACACACTGTGTAGTGATTTGAATAGCGTTCCATTGTATGAGTCAAAAAGAAGATAAGAAGAAATATTTATCTTCTTATCTTCTTTCTGACTCATATATGCAACACTACCTACAAATGAGAATTTTATCTTGGTGTCAGCTCCAAATACATATTCTTATACTGCCATGCACTTGTCTCCCAAGATACATCTTTATTCATATCGCGAATGACCATATCATCCCAGTTTGCTCGATTTTCAAAGTAGCAGGTCTTTGCTCTGTTGATCGTATCATAGAGCAGACCGCCTTCATATCTATCAAATGTAAAGCCATTTCCCGTATTATCAAACATGTTATATGGCTGAACGGTATCTCTAAGTCCTCCTGTTTCTCTTACGATTGGAATCGCACCGTATCTCATAGCGATCAGCTGTGTCAGTCCGCATGGTTCGAATCTTGATGGAACTAAGAGGGCATCACATCCTGAGTAAACGTTGTGAGCTACATTCTCATTGTAGGCGATATAAGCACAGAAGCTTCCCTTGTATTGATTCTCATAAGAACGGAATGCATCTTCATACCAGGAATCACCTGTACCAAGGACAACGACCTGTGTATTTCCATCCATGACACCTGGAATTACATCATTTACAAGATCCAGTCCTTTCTGGTTTGTCAGACGAGAAATCAGTCCGATCACCATTTTATTTTCGTCTACTTCTAAACCTAAAGATTCCTGCAGTGCTTTCTTATTGATCTTTTTATTTTCGATTGCATTGCTTGCATCATAATTGGCTTTTAACAGTTTGTCTGTGGATGGATTCCAGATATTAACGTCAATACCATTTACAATTCCTCTGATCTTATTTTGATGATATCTTAGGTGCTCTGCAAGTCCTTCTCCGTATTCTTCTGTCTGAATCTCTCCTGCATATGTATTACTTACAGTTGTAAGTCTATTGCAGTATGTGATTCCTCCTTTTAACATATTCGCATCTAACCAGTTTTGAGTCAGGCAGTCTTTGTTAAATACATAGTCCGGAAGTCCTGACCAGTATTGGATCATCTTTCTATCATAAATACCTTGGAATTTGAGGTTATGTATCGTAAGTACTGCACTTGCACGTCCTACATTTGTATCGGCAAAACATGTTCTTAGATACAATGGCACCAAAGCTGCCTGCCAGTCATGGCAATGTACAACATCTGGAACCCAATCCAGATAATTAAGTGCCGCCAATGCTGCCTTGGAAAAATAACAAAACTTTGGAATATCATCGATCAGATTTGTATATGGATTACCCCAGGAGAAAAATTCATCATTGTCGATAAAATCATAAACAACGCCGTCTTCCTGATATTCCATAATACCAACATAGTATTGTTTTCCATCAGAGCAAAGGTTCATATAAAAAGAGCCTTTATACTCCATCTTTTCTTGATATTCCCAAGGAATACATTTGTATCTTGGAAGAATAACCTTCACATCAACATTTAATTTTGCAAGACTCTTTGGCAATGCAGACATGACATCTCCAAGTCCTCCTGTTTTTACAAATGGATAGCATTCTGAGCCAATGAAAACGACACTTCTTCTTGGTCCAAGATCTACATATTCCTTTGGTTGCTCCTGTTCTACAGGTGCTTCTTGTTTAGCAACTACTTCTTGCTCAACTGGAACAGTTTCTTTTTTAGTATCTTCTTTTTTTGCAGTGGAAACAGCTTTCTTTTTCTTAGCTGCCTTTTTTTCTGTTGAAGCAGCCGCTTTTTTCTCTTCCGCATCTTTTACTGTCGGAATATCTGCTTTTTTCTCTTCCGTCTTCTTAACTGTTGGAACTATCTGTTTTTCTTCCGTTTTCTTTACTGCTTTAACAGCTGTAGTTTTTTCATCCGTATTTTCTACTGTTGAAATAGTAGTCTTTTCTGTATCCGTATTTTTCGCTGTTGCTGTAACAGCTTTTTTCGTTCTAGTCTTTGCATTCGCTCTTGTCTTGCTTTTTGTTCTGCTTTTTCTGCTCATATTTGCCTCCAATCTGCAAAATAAGTCCTACACTTTGTAATAAATCTGATGATATTCTCATCTATATTTTTATTATATCACAAAAATAACGGCACTGTATATCACTTTAGTAATATACAATGCCTCATCATCACATTTCTATTATCTATGCAAATTCCCAATTTTGTGAAACTGCATTTGCAACCCTCTTGTGAAAAATTTTATTCTTCCTGCTGATTATAATCAATGATAATCTTCTTACAATCCCCACATCGATAAGCAACGCTTTCATATTCCAATGGTTGATCTGCAAACCATCCAGAGCTAACTGCTAATACTCTCTTTTTTCTATTCCATCCAAGACCATGCTTTGACTGAATATATCCTTTTTCCATTTCTTTGTTACAATATGGACACTTCATCCTCATCCCCTCCATTTCATTGTAACATATCAAAGTTTCTTTTAATCTTTCGATTAATTACTTATATTTTACCACAACTTTCTACCTGTCGCTATTTTTTCCATAAATAATTCCTTTTTCAAATGCAAATATCCATACAATCCATGATCATCTTCTTACACCTTGCATATCCCAACTGTGAACTGTTTAATGACAATGTATAATTCTTAGCCATTCCCCATTTTTGTTCCGTATAGAAATTATAATTTGTCCTTCGTCTTTTATCTGTATCCTTTATCAGTTTCACTGCCCCATCTTCCGTAACATCATATAACTTACAGATACGTTTGATCTTCTCTGGCATATCTCCATATATAAATACATTCAGCACATCTTCTCTATCTTTCAATATAAAATCTGCATTTCTTCCAATCAAAACACAAGGCTCTTTTTCTGCGATTTCCAGGATTACTTTTCTCTGTGCCTCATACAACATATCATCCACGGATTTTCCTGTAATATCACGACCTGAAAATGCATAGGCAAAAAATCCTCTTTTGGGTGATAATTCTGCATTTTCTTCGATATATTCTGGTGATAATCCAGATTGTTGTGCAATCTGATCTATGATATTTTCACTGTAATAAGCAATTCCAAGCTGTTTTGCCACTTCTTCTCCAATAAAACGGCCGCCACTTCCAAATTCTCTGCTGATTGTAATGATTCTTTTTTCCATAATATCTTCCTCCTTCTTAATGTGTTAACCGGTCCACTTTTGTTTTTCTTATCTTCTTTAAAAAGATAAATCCGATCAGACATGCTGCAAGTTCTGTAATTGGGAATGCCCACCAGATTAAAGATACTCCTGCCTGGTCATTTCTTACAAAGATTGAAAAGATTCCTGCCAGGGGTAATATGACCACAAGTTGCCTAAGCAGTGAAATAATTAATGATTCCATACCACCATCCAATGCTTGGTATATTCCCTGATATGCCACATTAATCCCAGCAAAAATAAAACTGATCGAGATAATTCTCATTGCACCAATAAAATATTCTCTGGAACTTCCCGCGTTAAATAACGTTGCAAAAAAGCCTGGAAAACCTTCTGTGATCAAAATTCCGAAGATCATTAATACAATTGTATACATCAAACCATATTTGATTCCATCTTTTATCCTCTTTTTACTTCCCATCCCATAAGCAAATGCTATGATTGGTGTAATCGCATCCCTTAATCCAAATGCTAAGAATAAGACAAACTGCTGTACTTTATAGAACAATCCGTAGGCTGTCTGGGCAGAAGGACTGAATTTTAAAATAAGATTCATTACATATACCATAATTGACATCAATGCCTGTGCAATGATCGCTGGAAGTCCAATCGCATATATTTCTTTGATAATTCCAACATCTGGCTTCATATACTTTGCTCCATGTTCAAATTCTTTGTTTAATTTTATATGAAAGATAAACAATAACACTGCGGATGCTACCTGTCCGATGACCGTTGCATAAGCTGCGCCTTGAACTCCCATTTCTGGAACTGGACCAATTCCATAAATCATGATCGGATCAAGAATGATATTTACCACTGCACCCACAACCTGACCGATCGTTGAATAGAAGGATCGGCCTGTTGCCTGTAATAACTTTTCAAATAGTGAAAAGAATATAATCCCCACAGAAATTACACCACATATTCTAAGGTAACTTGTTCCCATAGAAATTACTTGTGGATCAACAGTCTGGGATGAAATATATGCTTCTACTCCCAAAATTCCAAATAATAAACAGATCACATAAATGATCACGCCCAAAAACAGACTATTTCCAGCAACCTTGGCTGCCTTTTTATGATTTCCCTGTCCAAGCGTCCTTGCAAGAAGTGCATTCGTTCCTACGCCCGTTCCGATTCCTACCGCAACCATCAGCATCTGAACTGGAAATACCAGTGTCAAGGCATTTAAAGCTGCCTCGCTTCCTACTCTCATATTCCCTACAAAGGCACTGTCTACAATATTGTAAACTGCCTGCAATGCCATCGATAAGATCATTGGAATTCCCATCTTGATCATGAGTTTATTGACTGGCATGTCCTTCATCTTGTTACTTTCTGCCATTTTTATTTTTTCCTCCTTTTTCTACATAAAAAAAGTGTGTAGTTTATCAGAATAAGCTGGACTTACGCTGATTCGCTACACACTTTTTAATGACATTTTATGATTTTAAAAATAGAAAAAACGAGTGGCAAAAACTGGATTTACGCTTGTTTGCTACTCGTTTGGTTTTTATTATATTTTGATTTTTTGAAAAAGTCAAATGAAAAAATATATTATTTTAATTTCCGATAATATATATAAAACATAGGCCCTGTCGTACAAACAGCCATTGTATCTACAATCGGTTCTGCCAGATAAACACCCATTGCCGCTAGTCCACTGCATAAATGATCGTATCATTACTTGCACCAAACAACTGTAAAATATTTTTTCCAAAAAGCAACATGATCACTGTTAATATGACTGATAATACAATCAACATCCATGTACAACTTCCCATCACTTTTTCTGCCCCTTCAATATGTCTAATGAACATCTTGTCTACCAGATTGTATAAAATATTGATAAAAAAATATTAGAGCTAGATAAAGGAATCTACAAAAAACATTCTGAAAAAAATAAAATTATTCCTTCAGCTTACGTGTTGATCATTAAATCCCCGCAATTTATTAATTAATATTTAATGCACATTATCATAATTACAAATCTGGATTGCCGCACCATTTTCCATAAGAGAAAATCCATGTTTTTGGTAAAATGGTACATTATTTTTATCTTCTGGCATTTCTGTATCGTCTAAAACTCTTGTTAATCCATATTCCAGAGGGCACCTTATGTCTTCTTCTAATTTCTTTTGATATTTCGCCATATAAAAATCCCCTTCTAACTATTCTTTTGCTTTATTATAGCTTGAAGGTGATGATTTTAAAGTTACTATTAAATTTATTAGTGATTCTTTGACTAGATTTCTTTCTTAATAAGTAAAATCTTCTTTATCTGGTATTGCACTTCCATAATATAATTGCCCGATCTGTCCATTCTTTAAAACTTTCATAATATAGCTGACAGATTCATTTTGTAGATGAAATTCCTGTGCTTTCTCATGATAAAAAATGTTCATAAACTTTCTCCTTATTTTTCCTTTTTATTTTAAGACTTATGCCTCATGAATCACATTTAATTCTTTTGTCATGTTGTCTAAATAATCACCTTTTAATTTATATGCTTTTGCATAGATCAAGTAACTGATCACTGCAAAGATCATTGGAATAACGATCATAATGATACGGATTCCATTTAATGTTGCTGCTGACTGCTGTGGAAGAGATGCATTGTATCCAACCATTGCAAACATTTTTTCTCTTCCAAGCTTCTTTACAATCTGCATGCAAAGATTATATGCAAGTAATAAACCAACGTTACTTACTGAACGATGATACTTTTGAAGGATATAATTCAAACCAAACAACCTTTTAACGATTTTATAATTTGCTTTTATAAGGCTTTCAGAGCGTATAGCCGTATACCAGCTTGCATTGTCAGGGATTAGGATAAACTTTTGATATTTTGCACATCGCTTTTTCCCAGCATACACATATTTGCCAGAAACCACCTCCTACTGTTCCAAGGAGTCCTGGTCTCTGATTTTTTGACTTTCCGGACAAAAAAATAAACCTGCTGTCATCTGCAGATCTCTCCACTGACAACAACAGTTTTTCCCTGATGCATTTATTTACTTTACCCTCCGTTCAATACCATCGGTCATACGGATTTCCACGCACCTTCTTTGTCTCTGGTGCCTTCTCAATACTCTTTTCAGCCTCTTCCCTCGTTGCAAACAGCCTGTGAGATTTCTGTCATAACAAAACCCTCTCTATGTTTCCTAGCTGCTTTTCCCATGCATCCAGGAAGGCAATTACAGCCAGTTTTCCAGAACATCATTCAGCTTATTCATATCCAGCGGTTTCGCGATATGTCCATTCATGCCTGTATTTTTGGTCAGCTGTACATCTTCTGCAAAAGCATTGGCAGTCATGGCAACAATAGGCAGTTTTCCCTTTTCACCCGGAAGGCTCCTGATTGCTGCAGTTGCCTCATAACCATTCATGACCGGCATTTGGATATCCATAAAAACAAGATCATACGAACCTTTCGGAGAAACTTCCACTTTCTCAACTGCAATTTTCCCATTTTCTGCCGTTTCCACTTTTGCACCTGTCATTTGCAAAATTTCACCAGCAATTTCTCTGTTCAACTCATTATCCTCAACCAGCAGAATCCTTTTTCCCGTGTAGTCTGATTCTGACAGCTTCTCCAAATAATTTCTTGCTGTTTTTTCTTTTCTTCCTAAAGTAAACTGCCGCAGTGTAGCCGTCAGCCGGGAACGGAACAGCGGTTTTGCAATAAAAGCATCTATGCCCGCCGCCTTTGCTTCTTCTTCAATCTCGCTGAATTCATAAGATGTCAATACAATGATGGTGATCTCTTTTCCTATCCGTTTCCGGATCTGTCTGGCAGTCTCTATACCATCCATATCCGGCATCTTCCAGTCTAAAATAACAGCAAAGTAATCATCTTTCAACTCATGCCGTGCATAACAGCGCTCAACCGCTTCCCTGCCAGAGAGAACCCATTCACCCATAATACCAATTTCCTTCAGTGTGGCAACTGTACTTTCACAGCATGTCTTATCATCATCCACTACCAGAACCGGCAGATTCATCAGATTTTTGTCCTGTTCTTTTTCTGTTTCCTGAAGATCCAGATAAATTGTTACTGTGATTTTAGTTCCCTTGTGCAAGGTACTATCCACTTTAATAGTGCCATTCATCAGGTTCACAATATTTCTGCTGATTGCCATTCCCAGACCAGTTCCCTGGACTCTGGTTGTCCGGTAGTCATCCGCGCGGCTGAACGGATCAAACATGATTTTCTGGAATTCCGGTGACATACCGATCCCATTATCCTCAATCGTAAATTCATAGCATCCAAGTTCTGAAAATCCATTTGGCTTTTCCTCTATGGAAAAAATAATATTCCCGCCATCCGGTGTATACTTGATCACATTACTCATCAAATTCACAAATACCTGCTGAATCCTCAAGCTGTCACCACAGACAGCCTCATGTTCAATATGATTGATGTGTATATCAAAATTATGTTTATGTTCATCAAGCACCGGTTTCGTAAGTGTAATAAGATTATCTACCAGATCTGACAGATTGAAATCTTCCTGTGCCAGTGTCATTTTTCCACTTTCAATACGTGCCATATCCAGCACTTCATTGATCAGCCCCAGCAGATGGCGGCTTGATTCTGTGATCTTGCTGAGACATTCAATGACTCTGTCCTGGCTCTCAACATTTGCTCCTGCGATTGCCGTCAGACCCACAATCGAATTCATTGGTGTCCGGATATCATGGGACATATTGGAAAGGAATTCTGTTTTCGCACGATTTGCATTTTCTGCGGACCGGTAAGCCTCTTTCAGTGCCTGACGGGATTCAATCTCTGCTTTCTTCTCCTGTGTCACATCCATGGATGCCAGCAATACCTTTTCCAGCTTTCCGTTCTTCCATTCCAAGGGAATATAAGAAGCGATTTTATAAGTCTTTTCATCCAGGCTGCAATACTCAAACTTATAAATATCATTTTCACTTTTCAGTTTTTTCTGAATATTATCCGGGGCTATCAGGATATCTATAGTTTCCAATGGTTCCAGTGTCTTATATTTTTCAAGAACCTGCATCTGAAAATCATGATAAAATCCCAGAGGTTTATATATCATATGTCCATTCAGATTGTAGAATTCATATTTGTCATTTTCCAGATCACAGACAACAAAGCGGTCAACCAGACGCACAATACTCTGGATCAGCTGCTCCATGGAAGCATTATCCGCTGCCATCTGCAGATGCCGTGCGCTCTCTACCTTTGCCTCTGTGATATCACGCAGAAAGATCATGGCATATTCTGAATCCTCTATCTCGCCACGTATGACCACATTGCGGACCCATCGTTCTTCTCCATTCAGAGTGATACGGCACTCCAAATCCAATTCGGTTTCCAGACCCTTCAGCCTTTCTGCAATATAACCACGGTCGTAAAAAGAGGATACCGCCTTCTTATCTATCTCCACAACATAGGAATCCACAAAATGCCGGATCAATTCATCCCACGTATGACTCTGTTCAAAGACGGTCATCAGGGACGGTTCAACCTTAAAGGTATCAAAAGTATTTGCTTCCAGATTCACATAATACTCGCACAAATCTGCTTTCGTAAAAGCCCGGTGGAAAGCAGCAGATTTTTGTGCCTGCATGATTTCTTTTTTCTCCCCATCAATGTTAATAAAAATCCCGGCAATTCTGCTGGCAGAACCATCCAGACGGCGTATTACTTCTGCCGATGCCCGAAACCACTGGTATTGATTATCCTTCATTCTCATACGATACTCTACCTGGTATTTTATCTGGTTCGTCTTATCCTTAATTGCCGCCTGAAGCTGCACCATTACTCTTTCTTTATCCTGTGGATGCAGAAGATCTGACCAGGATTCCAGTTTATTCGGAAAGTCCAAAGTGTTATGATAGCCAAGCATTTTTCGGAATTCATGACTCCAGTTTGCATTCACAATCTCACTGTTTTCGTCACAGTCAAAATACCAGAAGCCGGAATAGATAGCCTCATTGAGCAGTGTCAAATTTACATGATCCCAGTTGACCTGTACGGACATAACCCAGATCTGTCTGCCCGCCTCATCTGTCGCATCCTCTTTACAAAGCCGTACATTTTTCACTGTACCGTCTGCTGCAAGGATCTGTGCTTCCCCTGTTCCGTGAAGCTGCCAAAAACGGTCTCGCTCCAGTATATCTTCCTCACCATAAAAGAAGTTTCTCAATGAGCCTTTTGTCTGTTCCATGAAAGTATCGAATGTATATCCTGTACTATGCAACAGCAGATTATTCACAGACAAAATAGACAGGTTTGGGTCATAAGATCCTGTCATTATACCTACTCCACCATTATTTTCCAGTGTTTTCTGTACGGCCTGTGACATGGTCTGTGTCTGTCCCGTTACAGTCTCACCTAAGGAATATATTTTGTCCTCATAATTTTCCATTTTATAAAAATCCTCTCTCTGTTTTATGCTTCACTATCCTGCTTTTATCTGTATACAGAGAACCTGTCCCTGCTAGTTTTGTTACCTATTTTTGCATACAAAAAGGACACTTGCCAAAATCTGCCAGTGTCCCTACTATATTTCTCTAAAATCACACATCTATATAGTATAAAAGGTATCGGAATCTCTTCTGTTCAAACATCTTTTCCATATATTATGATGATATGGAAACAGTGGCAACCGGCTGACCTGGTCAAACTTTCTGACTTTAGCCCCTTCTGGCTTTGCGTCCCTGCCTTTCAGCAGGTTTGCCTTTAAATAATTTCTATTTTTATCAAAAACAAAATACCATAAAGTTTTTCATACGTCAATATTGCTGAATAGAAAATCTGTGTATTTTGCGTATGCCAGCCTGCATTGTCAGTTATCGATCGGCTCGCCAAACCACTCACCATAAAATTATTTATTACAATTTCACTGGCTGCAAGATGTGGAACCTTTTCAGATGGAAATGATAGATGAATTGTGTACAGTTGCTGTTTGTAGCCAAATGTAAAAACATAATAATATTCTGTTAGTTCTTTCCACGCAACGGCTGCATCATACAATAATCCGTAATCATTATTTTCCATACACACCATCTTCTGATTTGCTGTCTTATTCAGCAGAAATACCTGCCAGTTTTACATTTACGTTATAATATCCTACAGAACGTGAAAAATAGGTATACGGATTTGAGAAGTTGCAATCACTACACACAATATTCACACAAAATTCTCTTTACGTTTTCAATTTTTATAGGCTTTGCCAAGTGAGCATTCATTCCTGCTGCCAGACACTTTTCTTTATCTTCTCTGAATGCATTTGCTGTCATGGCAATAATCGGGGTTGTCTCAGCATCTGGATGTTTCAGTGACCGGATTGTTTTTGTCGCAGTAATCCCATCCATTACAGGCATCATGATATCCATCAGAATTGCGTCAAAATAACCTTCCGATTTCTCCTGGAACATTCTGACCGCCTGCAATCCATCTCTTGCAACTGTCATATTTGCACCTTCATCAGACAACAGCGTTTCCGTAATTTCTGCATTCAATTCATTGTCCTCTACCAGCAATAAGTTTAATCCGCTGATATCCATCTGTGCCGCTGTTTTCTTTACTGTATCTGGTGCGGGAGCAAGTTTAAACGGAATCCTGATGATAAAGGTTGAGCCAATGCCTTCTTCGCTTTTAACTTCAATAGTTCCACCCATCTTTTCAATCAGACCTTTTACAATCGCCATTCCCAGTCCAATTCCCTGCTGTGTACTTCTTGCATCCTCTCTTTCCTGCGAAAACGGCTCAAATATATGCTCCTGGTATTTCCTGCTCATACCAATGCCAGTATCAGTTATGGTCCACTCATATGTCGTAATTCCGTCAACAGCTTCTGTATAATCTGACACCGTCATTATCTTGCCGCCAATCCGGTTATACTTAATACAGTTTCCATAAATATTAAGAAATATCTGTCTTAAATGTACCGGACTTCCATAAATAAAAGGATATCGAAGCCCTTCCTTTTTTGCACGGAACTGCATCTGGATTCCTCTGTCTTTTGCCCGCTGTTCTATGATAGTCAGAACATCCTGACTTAATTCCTCAAAGTTGATGATTTCCTGCGTCAGAGGTACATTTCCATCTTCAATTTTGCTCATCTGAAGGATATCATTAATAAGAGACAATAGATAGTCTGCAGCTACCTGCATTTTTCTGAAATTTTTCAGGACCAATTCCCTGTCATCAAAATGTTTCTCAGCAATCTTCATCAATCCGATAATTCCATTCAGCGGGGTTCTCATATCGTGAGACATCCTGGAGAGAAAATCAGACTTGCTTTTATTTGCTTTCTTTTCACTTTCCAATGCAATTGATTTGTGCATGAAGTCATTTTTATCCAGCATGAGATTCCAATGTTCAATGGTTCCGTCTTCTTTTATTACTTTCTGTCCACGATCTTCGATGTATTTGTATGTGCCGTCCTTACAGCGTATCCGGTAAATAGTAGCATAATGATCAGAATGAGTATATTGATTTAATGCATCTGCAAGTCCGACCTTCACGTCATCTGGATGGGCAAGACCGATAATATTACCGCCAGAAGCATCCATCAGTTCCTTTGGCGTTGCGTAACCGAGCATATTTGCAAATTGTTCTGAAACATATTTGAAAGAGTATTCTGGGTCATCATTACTGATTTTGACACCGTCAGGGATGGATACGGTAAATAACTCCAGCTGACTTTGCAGTTTCTTTGTCAATTCCTCGATCATGGCCTTATGCTTTTTCTCTTCTGCCAGAAGCTTCGCATACTCTCTGTTTGATTTTTCCAGTGCCCGCTCTTTTTCCTCTAAACGGTAATGTTCTGTACGGTCAAGAACATAATTAACTGCAATGACATCTCCAGTTTCCTCTTCACGGTACAGGGCCATGTGATCTTCTGCAAGCATGGGCTCAAAAGTAGCAGTCCTGGTCCAGTATCGGAACGATATATGCCGTTCACCATTTTCAAACCGATTTAATAATCGTTCTCTGTCAAACTCGTGCTGAAAATCTTTAAGATCTTCCTCAGGTATGGTCAATGCCCATGCATCTACCAGACTCTGTAAGCTTGAATTTTCCGGCAAACCTAATTGTTCATTCAGATTATATTTTTTTCCATTAACTACCTGATACATGGAACCACGTACGATATTCTTTGTGAGATTGATCACGCAGTATCCATCGGCAATAGCAAATATCGACTCTTCTAAAAAAACGATTATTAATAATATCCTGACTCATGTTTATTTATCTCCCTGTAAATTCTCTGATACAGATTATATCCTTATTTTTGTGTGTCCGTCAATAAAAAAGAGTGTGGTAACTATTCAAATACTTATTCACCCATTTCTCCACTGATTCCCATAGTGTGCTTCTCTCCCATATGATATCCTGTTTTTTTCGCATATTGCATTTCTCCCTTCTGAAGTTTTCTTTTCAGTTACATGACTATACCAGAAGTCGGTGAAATAGCAATTCATCAGATGTACCGAAAATGCGTGGAGGAGATTGGGGATAGTTGACAATAGGGGAATTTGGAGAAAAAGAGAAAAGCCATGGCCTTTCAATTCATATTTGCTGTCTTATTCAGCAGAAATACCTGCCAGTTTTACATTTACGTTAAATGAAGTTTGTTCCCCACCATGTTGTGGACCTTGATCCGCAGTTGCAATCTGGAGAATAAAACCATTTGCAGTTGCGCTGATGTTTGTAGTGGTTGCCTCAACCCTATTATTCGTTACATACCAAAAAGCAGAATTTCTCTTCTACTCTTTGGTATGTACCCCACGCCACAACCGTGGGGTATGAAAAGTTAAATTATGCCTGTGTTTTGTTTCCTGGCTGAGAAGGTGTTGCAGTAAATGTAACTGTTACACCACAATCTTTAAGATCTGCTTTAGCATTATCCTTTGCTGATACTTTTACATCTTCAACTTTAAGATTCGTAAAGCTGCCATCGTATCCACCAGTACCGATATAAAATGTATCTTTATGTGCATACTGGTTTGTTACTGCCTCTGCAGCTGTTGCAGAAGATTCAGATGTGTTATCTGTTGCTGTTTTGTCAGCAGTTGCTTCCTGAATTACAAGATAAGCAGAGTTAGACTGTGCACTAATATCTGTTGTAATTGCATCTACATTATTATTACTTACAAACCAAGCATATGTACTTAATCCGAGCGCTACAGCGGCAACGCATACCATGGCAATGTATGCGATCAGCTGTTTGTTTTTAAATAAAATATTGATGATCTGTTTAAAGATTCTCTCTCATGAGGATCGTTTGTTAAATTAGGAAGCCATGACCAGTATGGAACGTCCATGATCGTATAATACAACTGCATTTAAAAGTGTTCCCACCAATAACCATGTTCTAAATTTGCCAAATCGATTATGAGTATTATCAACAACTAATCCCATCATTGGGTCATTGATCGCATCCCAGATTCTTGCTACAAAGAATAATGTTCCTACAAATGCCGGTGCCAAAAACAAAACGTCTGTAAAATAGAACATTAGGAAATTACCTACAAAACAGCAGATAGCGTCCTTTCCAAGCACTCCAAAGCCAAATGAAAACTTTTCTTTTTTTGTTAAATTCATCGTTTTTCTCTTTTTTAATTGTAAGGCCCTTTGTTTTTCTTCTCTCATGATGTACTTAAAGTATAGCATCTATTTTTATCTTGCGTTATGAAGTTTTGTTTTATATTTTTGTCAAAATATTGAATAAATCATCAGAATATTTTATAATCAGATCATGTTTAGGAGAATTTTTTATGGAACAAGCACAAGTTTTAACTTTTTTAAATAATGAAGACCGAGATCTTTTATTACAATTTTGCGGATATTCTACGACAGCTCCTCTCCATAGTTTTGGACCAGCCGTCCGCCCACATTATTTAATTCATTTTATTTTAAACGGGAAAGGAATTTTTCAAAAAGGTGATAAGACCTATCATTTAGAAACTGGGCAAGGATTCTTTATCGAACCAGATGAGCTTACTTTTTACCAAGCTGATGCAAAAGAACCATGGGAATATTTATGGGTTGGATTTAACGGAACGATGGTTCCTGAATTATTAAAACAGATTGGTCTTTCTTCTTCGCAGCCAGTTTTTCATTGTGATAAAGGGAAAGATTTATACTGGCTTGTCAATGATATGCTAGTTCATGCAAGATCTGGTTTTGCTTCAGATCTTCGAAGAACTGGTCTTTTATATGAGTTTCTTTCAATTCTTGCAGAAAATCCAATGGAGACAGATACACAGACAGATTCTGAATATGTTTATATCAACAAAGCAGTCGAATATATTAAAAATAATTATTGGGATGGGATTCATATTTATGACATTGCGAAATATCTTTGTATTGATCGAAGTTATGTTTACTTATTGTTTCAAAAATATTTCCAACAAAGTCCTCAAGATTATCTTGCGACTTTTCGACTCACGAAAGCATCTGAGTTATTAAGTACAACGACTCTTTCTATTGAAAGCATCAGTAATTCCTGCGGGTATGGAGACCCTGCAACATTTTCTAAGGCATTTAAACGATGGATGGGTGTTTCTCCCTCTGGATATCGAAAAAATCAGCGTAGCCATGGGACTGTACTGAGTAATTAGCATTTTTATTTCATAGGGAATTTCATCGAAATTTTCTATAAAAAAGTGTCTTCGACACTTCAACTCCCTTGCCCCTCATTCTTGAGGGGTGGATTTCTTTTTTTGTCTTTTTCCTTCATAATAGAATCATGAATATCCTGCAAGAGATCTTTACAGATCATTAATGTCAGACACCGTCATTGCGTTTTTACCATTGATGCGTCCCTCCGTGATTTTTTCCTGCAGGATCGCTCTCTCCTTAACTGTCTCTTTCATTCTGTCTCCAGCGTTGTCCTTCGTTTATTCTCTAAAATGAACAAACACAAAAACTTTACCCCTGGTTTTATCATGGTCCTG
>NZ_JAOQJG010000008.1:0-67360 GCF_025567365.1 Anaerostipes amylophilus
AGGGAATTTCCAGATATCCCATCACTCCTGAATGATCGATATTTAAGATATTATTATAGATCAGTGTCTCTCCATTGCTTTTTTTGACTTTGAACGGGTCCATCAATTGTACCACTGACTTGATCAGGTCTTTGTTATATTCTTCCGCTTTCCGAAATGCCTGTTCTTTTTGCTTCTGATCATAGGTTTTTGCCTGTTTTTCATAGGACTTGATCGTTGAACCAGCACTTTTTTCAAACATGTAGTTACTGATGAACGGATAAGACAACAAGGCAAAACCAAACAATATGATCAGTATTGGAATGATTTTTTGTCTCATATTTTTAAGATCACCCTGCCAGTTGCCTGACAGGGTTTATCAAAACATTTTTAAGTTTCTAACTCTTACTGAACTTCTTTACGTTTCTGGTTCTTTTTAACGATCATAAATCCGCATCCGGCAATAACGACACCTGCGATGATCAGTGCATAGCTTCCTACACCACCTGTCATTGGCAGTAAGAACTGTTTCTGGTTTGTAACTTCCATATCAACAAATGCGTTTACGGATTCTCCATTTGCACTCATTGTTGCTTTTTTGCTGTCAACCGTTGCAGATGCACCTGTTGTCTGGACTGCTACATCATTAGCGAGTTCTGTACCATTTTTTACACCATCGTTTGCTGTGGAATCATTTTCGTTCTTAGACTGGATTCCTGTGATGTTTGCTTGTGTTGGTGTGATATCTGCTTTTGTTGAATTGATCTTTACGATGATCTCTTTTTTCAGTAATGTATATCCAGCATCGGAATGTGTTTCTGTAAATCCATACTCATCACCTTCGATACCATTGATGATCAGTTTTCCATCGGCTGCAGGGCTGAACTGTGTTGCACCCTCTTCTGTTGCAGATTTTCCAGTTACCTGATAAATTCCGTCACTGTCTGCTTTTGCTACTAAATAGTAATTGTCAGATTTGTTCTGGATCACGAATTTAACTTTTGTTGCATCTCCTTTGTTATCAGAGAATTTCTTTGTGAAGTTGTAACCAAAGCTGTATACGATACATTTATCTTTTAAGATATCCCAGTAATCTGTAGATGTTCTCTTCCATGTTAAGGACACATCGTTAGGGTTACCTTTGTCACCAAGAACGACTGTATCATCTGTGTTTACATCTGCTGTATAGTAAACAACGATATATTTGTCAGAGTATTTCTTATTGATCTCGTTTAATCCGGATTTTGTCATTTCTACTTTCATTGTAGAATCATCTCCAGATTTACCATATATTACTGCAAACTTAGGATCTGTATCAGATGATTTCCATACTGCGATCGCACCACTTTTGTCAACGTTGTTAACGTTTGTTGTATCTGCTGCATCTTTGTTGTCATAGATCGCGATCACTGCATTTTTGTTGTATGTCATACCTTTTGCCATCTTATCATCGAACGCGTATGTTGAAAGGTATGTTGTTCCTGATGTGATATGTGGTAATTTTGAGATAAACTGATAATCAAGCTTTTCTGCTTTGGATGCTGTAACTGTGCTCTGGTATTTGTATTCTTCTCTTGCATTTGTGAAATCTGCTAAAGCACTCTGTTCTGCTGTTGTTACATTATCCTGATCTGGATTGTTTCGAACTCTTTTATCAAGGGTTGGGATACCAGTTTCATTTTTTGGATAGCATACAACATCATAGAACCAGTCATCCCCTTCGGAATCAGTGGATGGTAACTGCACGAACCAAGGGTTTGTTGTATAAGTGACATCTTCTGGAACTTTTGTCTCTACAATCAGATAAAGACCAAGTGGCAGCTTGTCTTTCTTTGTCACACCCTGTGCATCTGTAAGATCCATGGCAGTTCCGTTGTTTGTCTTCATGTAATCTTCCAATTTGTCTTTGGATGCAGTGTTATCTTCTAATGCAGAAGCTAACTTGTCATTGATGATCTGGCTTGTAAAGTAATCTTTACTTCCTTCTGTCTTTGCCGCATCTGAATCTGCTAATCCTAAGATCTTCTGTAATGCATCTGGCAGTTCATAGATCATCTGAACTTTACCAGCTTCACTCTGCTGCTCTACATCACCGACACGCAGATAGCTGAATTCAACACCTTTGATCGGATACTTCTTTAAAGCTTCTTCTGCTTTTGCATCCTGTTTTCCAGTAGCAGTAAACTGACTTAAATCAACTCCGCCTTTCTGTGCTGCTGTCATGTCGTATTTGTGGATTGTTAAGGATGCTGTTCTTGATGTATCGATCACATCACTCTGTGCTGCATGTACTGAACTTATTGTCTGTCCAACAGTTGCTGCAAACATTAACATACATAATGCTCCCGCTGTAATTTTTGTTATCATTTTTTTAATATTCATAATGTTTTTCTCCTGAAATTTCCTATGAAGTAAAAAAGCACAGAAAACTTTTACATTCTCTGTGCTTCTTATCTCTTACTATGTAATTTAAAATTATTCTGTTACACTTGTTTTATTAGGTTCAATCGTTACTGTATTCCAAAAAGAACCTTTGACTGCATCTGTCTTAATCTCAGATACTACTTGCTGAAGATCAACATCTGTTGTAAGTTTCTTAGACACATCCATAACTGTAACTTTATCATTGATCGTTAAAGAGCTAACTGTGACAAACTGATCTTTATTGACCAAAGTTCCTTTCTTAAGCGGTACACTCAGATGATAGTTCTTCTGTAAGACTGCTTTGATCTCTGCATACATCTTAGATGTATCTTTAAATTCTTTCTTCGCCTGAATTGTCTTAGTCTTTGTATCGGTTGTCTTCTTTGCTTTCTTATCTTTAGAGTAAATCTCCCAGCAAGGTCCTCCTGCTGAAGCAGCTTTTGTCTGGGCTACTACATCTTTTAATAGATATTTATATTGTGTACGTTCTCTGCTTCCAACATCAGCTACTGTTACCTGATCATTGTTATCAATCGCTACAAGAACAATAAAATGTCCTTTCTTTGTAAAATAACCAGGTCCCATCAGTGCTACTACCGGATGTTTCTTCTTCAAGGCACTGCGTACTTTATTAATATCTGTTCCTAGTCCATTACATGAAAGTTTATACTGCTTTGCCAATGCCGGTACCATCTCATGACTTGCACCCGCACTTGTATAATATCCATGCTTATATGCCCAAACTGTCGTATCTACTGGTGTAACCCATTTACCAGTTAATGAACTGATGCAGACAGCCATTGCTGTTGGTCCGCATCCGCTGCTATGAATCTGGTAACCATTATCATTCCATGCTGCATCTGCCTGATTAAAATAAATAAATCCTTGAATAGATTCTTTCTTTCCTTTCATCTCAATGCTATGGTCATTATAGACTTTTGGAATGATCGCTTTCTTATCTTTTTTGTCTTTCTTTTTATCTTTCTTCTTGTCTTTGGTATCTTTCTTTTTCTTCTTATGTTTCTTTATTGTATTACGCTCTGTCTTATTAGTTGTTGCTTTCTTCTTATGACTTGTATTTGTCTTATCTTTCTTTTCTGTCGTTGGCTTAGCTTCTGTTTTCTTTTCTGTCGTTGCCTCAGTTGTCGAAGCTTCTGTCGTCTGGGCAGAATTATCTTTGCTAGTGTCAGTCTGCTCATTTGTCTGTTCTCTTGCAAATGTCTTATCATTTACCTGATCTGCACTTACTACAGACGCTGAACTAAGCATCAAAACCGCATACAGAGCCAATACAGCCGCTGTTTTTCGCGTTTTTCTCATTCTTATATTTCCCCCCTAACTATTTAAACATACTTATTATATCACTTCAAATAACATCGTCAAGAATTAAGAACTAATTTCTCAATCGCATATGCCACTCCGTCTTCATCATTTGTCTTTGTAACAAAATCAGCAATTGCTTTTAATTCTTCTCGTCCATTTCCCATAACAACACCTGTTCCTGCTGCCTTGATCATCATGGTGTCATTTCCAGCATCTCCACATGCCATAACTTCATCCATTGTTAAGCCAAGACATTTGGCAAGATGTTTTAATCCATCCCCTTTATCACAGCCAAACTGATTAAGCTCAATATTATTATCAAGTGCACTTGATACACTAGCAATATTTTTTTCAGTCAATTCTTTTATTGCTGCTGATCTTTCTTTCATATTATCAAAAAATGCATTGATCTTCTCAATTCCTAATGGATTTTCTTTGAGATGCTTTTTAAGATCATCCACTGGCAGCCTTGTATCATTTACCAGTTTCAGTAAATGTCCTGATACATTATATTCTGAAAGGTGATCCAAATAACGTTTTTCCATATATCCCTGTCCATTTTGATAAATATCATGTGTGGAATGATATTTTTCAAGTATTCTAAATAACTCCAATGTCACATCCACGGATAAATGATTCGTATAAATAATCTTTTCTTCATACTGATCATATACTGTTGCTCCATTACAACAAACTGCATAACGAACACCTTCAATATTTCTCAAAAACTCCGGAATCGCTTTGAAAATACGTCCTGTAGCAGGTACAATATAAACTCCCTGTCTGATCGCCTCTTTTAACACTTCTTTTGTATGTTCTGATATTTGTTTATTACTGTCTAATAATGTATTATCAAGATCCATTGCAACCAGTTTTATCTTACTCATGTTATCCCTCCGCAAAAAAATAATTTTGAATATTGATCTGAAGACTCTTATATCCCTGATATTCATTGATCACAGGATAATAAGTGCATGTAATATACTTGTTTGTCCCCATTTTTTCTCTAAATTCTGTTTCATCCTCAAAAATCATACCATCAATCCGTGTTCCCTGACTACTCTTTAATGCTAATTTAATTACATTTTTATTTTTTCCAAACACATTGACACGTTCAATCTTTAATTTACGGTGTGCAAATAGGGGCTTTTTATTTTCTTTCCCGAAAGGTTCCAGTACTGACAACTGATGAATCAGATCCATTGTGATATAATCAACCGGCATATCGATGTCGATCTGCACCTTCTTTGCGAAATCTTTTTCATCCAATGTACAATTTTCATTGATTTTTTTACGAAATGCTTTAAGGTCCTCCTTCTCAAGAGAACATCCCGCTGCCATCGGATGCCCGCCAAATTTAGTAAACACCTCTTTAACTTTCATCATCTCTTCAAACATGGAATATTCTTCGATAGAACGTCCTGATCCCTTAATTCCATCTTTTGCATCAGTAAGTACAAAGACTGGATGGTTTAGACGATCCTTAATTCTTCCAGCAATAATCCCAGCAATACTTTCATGACAATCTGGTAAATATAAAACAAGTACTTTATCGCCTTTTGCTTCATATTTCATTGCCTGATCTAATGCTGCTTTTACACCATTCTCTGTCATACTTTTTCTAAGATCATTCAGCTCTTTTAATTCTTTTGCTGTCTGCATTGCTTTCTTTTTATCTTCTTCCAGGAACAGATTCAATGCTTTTTCTGCAGATTCCAGCCGGCCACTTGCATTAATGCATGGTCCAATAATAAAGCCAAGAGCATAAGACTGTATCTGTTTCTCCATAAGATCATGAACATCCAATAATGCTCTAAGACCCACATTTCTTGTCTCTTTGATCCTCTTTAATCCTTCTTTCACAAAAATCCTGTTCTCTCCTGTAAGATCTACAACATCACATACAGTCGCAATCGCAAGCATAGATAACAGATCTTCCAGTTTGTTTTCATCCTCGCCCATAGATTTATACAATGCTCTCACAAACTGAAATGCAACTCCTGCTCCACAAAGAAGCGGATATGGATATTTACATTCTTTTTGTTTGGGATTAATGACAACATCAGCTGGTGGAAGAATTTCTTCTTTACTTCCATCTTCATTTAAAATAAATGGTACATCGTGGTGATCTGTAATGATCATTGTAAGACCATGTTCTTTTCCAAATCTGATTGCTTCACTAGCTGCAATTCCATTATCACATGTAAGGATCGTATCAATCTGATCCTCTACTGCCTTCTCAATGATATTTTCATTGATCCCGTAACCATCTTTCATACGGTCTGGAATCTGAAAATCAATCATTCCACCAAGATCATAGATTGCTTTCCATAAAATATAGTTAGAAACAACTCCGTCTACATCATAATCTGAGATAATGCGGATTGTTTTTCTGTCTCTGATCTTCTCTCTTATGATATCCACACCTTCTCTGACTCCCTTCATCAGAAATGGATCTGAAATATCCGAAAGATTTCCATATAAATATTTATGTATTTCTTCATCCCCGATCACATCTCTGTTTCTGATCAGTCTTGCGATCACGGGATCAATCTGAAATTTCTCACCAATCTTTGTAAAATCGGCTTTTTTCTTATACAGATACCACTGTTCCATCATGTTTCTCCATCTTCTAGAAAAAGAGCATTCAGTCTTTACTGAATACTCTTTTTACTTGTCTTATTTTCTTTTCTTTTTCTTCTTTTTCTTGCGGTTTGGATTCGCTGTGATCTTCTCTGGCTGTACAGATGTCTGTCCATTACTTTCTTTTATAGCATCAGAGCCCATACGAGTCTTCATCATATACCATAATGGTCCTGTCAAGAATACAGAAGAGAATGCTCCACCAATAACACCAACGATCAATGCCAGGGCAAATTCTCTTAAAGATGATACTCCGCAGATAAATAACGCCAATACCATAACAAATGTTGTTAAACTTGTATTGATCGTACGAACCAGTGTACTTGAAATACTCTGATTTACAAGTGCTTTGATATCATCTCTTGTACGGATCGTTTGAAGTTTCAGATTCTCACGGATACGGTCAAAGATAACGATCGTTGAGTTGATAGAGTATCCGATGATCGTTAGCATACATGCGATAAATGTTCCACCCACAGATAATCTTCCGATAGAATATGCCGCAAATACAACTAACACATCATTTAACAATGCGATGATCGCACTAGATCCAAACTTAACATCTTTAAATCGGATTGCAATATAGATCAACATACAGATTGCTGAAATGATAACTGAGATAAATGCATCTCTCTGCATTTCATTACTGATCGTTGAACTGATATTCTCTGTTGTAACTGATTTAACTTTATAATCTTTCTTTAATGTCTTTTCAATCTGTTTTCTCTGATTCAGGTTAAGTTCTACACTCTTAACAACCATCTGGTTATTCGCTTTTACTTTCTGACTCTGAACAGATGTTGATTTGCTGACTTTCTCATAGGCTTTCACAATCTGTTTTTCTAAAGAATCATTTACTTTCTGATCATCTTTAAATGTGATCGTAGATGCTGTTCCTCCTGAGAATTCAAGATCATAATTTAAGATCGTACCAATCTTACTTCTGTTCATAGGCAGTGCTGCAAGTCCGACTAAAATGATCACACCTGCGACTGCAACGTATTTCTTACCAGCACAGACAAAATCTCTTGTCTTGATCGTTCTTGGTTTTCCATACCATTTCTTATCACGAAGTCCAAAGTGATATGCTGCATATACAAGGAATCGGCTGATCACAAGTGCTGTAAACATGGAAATTAGTACACTCATTCCTAATGTCTGAGCAAATCCTTTGACCGTTCCAGATCCTTTAAACCACAGTACTAAAACTGCGATCAGTGTTGTAACATTACCATCAATAATAGCTGAAGCTGCTTTTCCAAATCCAGACTTGATCGCAGCTCCTGTACTCTTACCTGCTCCGATTTCTTCCTGAATTCTTGCATAAATGATTACATTGGCATCGACCGCCATACCGATACCGAGGATGATACCCGCAAGTCCCGGCAATGTCAACGTTGCATTAAATCCATTCAGTGCAAGTAACATCATTAGCATATAAATTGCAAGTGCTACACATGCAATGATACCTGGCACTGCATAAAATGCGATCATGATCAAGCATACCAAGGCAAATCCGATGATTCCAGCCTTAATCGTTGTCTGGATCGCATTAACTCCTAACTTAGCAGACACTACGTTAGAACGAAGTTCTTTTAATTTGACTGGTAAGGAACCAATTCGAATAGATGAAGCAAGATTCTCGGCTGCTTCATAACTTTCCATACCATCGATCGTACATTCACCTTTTGTGATCGCTTCCTGTACATTTGGTGCACTGATCACCTGGTTATCATAGATGATATAAATTGGTTTCCCGATGTTTGCTTTTGTAGCTTTGGCAAAAGCTTTTGTTCCTTTGGAGTCAAATTCAAGGGCAACTAAATATTCTTTCTTACCAGTTGTCTGATTCTGATTTGTGACAGCTTTTGCTTTCTTAACATTCTGTCCTGTTAAAATGGTATCTAAAGTAGTCTGTGTTGTTGTTTTTCCATTCTGCTTTACTTTTACCTGTTTCTGAACTGCAAAAGAAAGTGTTCCTGGTTTACCAAGTTCATCTAAGATCTTGTTTGCATCTGTTACTCCGGGGATTTCGATATTGATACGATCTTTTCCTTCCTGATAAACTTCTGCTTCTGTGCTGTAACCTTCCACACGTTTCTGAAGTTTGTATACGGTATCCTTCATATCACTGTCAGATACGTTCTTACCATCAACTTCATATGTGATACTGACTCCACCTGCAAGATCCAATCCAAGTTCAATGTTGCTTGCTCGTCCAATCTTGTTCTTTGTGATTCCTTTTGTTGTAATAAATACTCCAAATACACACAACGCAATCAGTAAAATAAGCCCTGCAATATACTTGCCGCTGCTATTACGCTTCTTCATTCTCCGTCTCCTCTTCTAACGCTAATGCTGCTTTTACCATAAGTGCACATTCAACTCTCTTGCGTTCTAATTTACATCCGATCTCATAAGTTCCATTGATCGTACCATTAAAGTTATAAGAGTTTGCGCTGCATCCACCGCTGCAATAGAATCTTGCAAAACATTTTTTACATTCTTCTTTGGAGTATACATTACATGCTTTGAATTCTTTGACGATCTCATCTTTCTTAATACCTTCGAAGACATTACCCATTAAGAAATCTTCTTCTCCTACAAACTGGTGACATGGATATAAATCTCCCCATGGTGTTACTGCAAGATATTCTGTTCCAGAACCGCATCCAGATAAACGTTTCGCTACACATGGTCCTCCTGTTAAGTCGATCATAAAGTGGAAGAATGTAAATCCTTTTCCTTCTTTCTCTCTCTTGATCATCTCTTTTGCCAGAAGATCATATTCTTCCATGATCTTTGGAAGATCTTCTTCTTTGATCGCATAATCTGCTGTATCTGGTGCCACAACAGGCTCTACGGAAATCTGTTCGAATCCTTCATCTGCTAAATGCATAACATCTTTCGAAAAATCCAGATTATGATGTGTAAAAGTTCCCCTTACATAATATTTCTGCTGATTTCTACTGTCTGCAAATTTCTTAAATTTATCAATAATAAAGTCATAACTTCCTTTTCCATTTCGAAATGGTCTCATAAAATCATGAACTTCTTTTCTACCATCAACACTTAATACAACGTTATCCATCTCTTTATTCGCGAATTCCATGATATCGTCGTTTAATAATACACCATTTGTTGTCAGTGTAAAACGGAACTTCTTATCATGAGTCTTCTCTAAATCACGTCCATAAGCAACGATCTCTTTGACAACATCAAAGTTCATTAAAGGCTCTCCACCAAAGAAATCTACTTCCAGATTTCTACGATTTCCAGAGTTCTCTACAAGAAAATCTAAAGCTTTCTTACCAACTTCAGCACTCATTAAAGCACGTCTTCCTTTGTATTCTCCTTCTTCTGCGAAGCAATATCGACAGGCAAGGTTACAATCATGTGCAATGTGAAGACAAAGTGCCTTTACAACTGTTGGTCTGTCTTTGAATCCGCAAATGTATTCTTCATAACAATCTTCTGTAAATAATACACCTGCATCTTTTAATTCTGTAACTTCCTCATAAGATTCTCTTACATCTTTTTCATCCCAAGATGATAATTCTTTGATGATCTCTTCTAATGTATGGTCTTCATATAAAGCGATCACTTCATAAGTCAGATCATCTACAACATGAACAGATCCACTTGCTACGTCAAGGACCATGTTATATCCATTGTTCTTATACTGATGAACCATTGTTTCTTTCTCCCTTTATCTGTTATTTATTTTCTTTCATGTAAAAAATGAGGCGGCCCACAAGGAACGCCTCAAGCATAGAGTCTTTGTTTTATTTGACTATTTGCTGTGTTCGCAGGTCTGGTTACCTACTGTACAAGATGTTTTACATGCTGACTGGCAAGATGTCTGGCATTCACCACATCCACCTTTTTTTACTGTGTTCTGTAATGTTTTATTTGTCAGAGTTTTAATATGTTTCATCTTATCGTCCTCCTGATTCTCATAAAATAACTTGCTATATTGTATCATATCCTAGGTCAAATAGCAAGCATTCCACCTAAAGTTCCTCCAGCAATACATAAGAACAATGCTGTGATGCGTTCTGTTGAAAAAATAACTGTATTTTCCTGAAACACAACAGATATTAAAGTTAATATTGCGAAATATAATACTCCAACAAAAAATCCCCATAAGAACTTCCGTTTTCCAATCTTTTTTCCAATGATCATTCCTGCAAGGATTGAAGCAAAAATGTATGTAAGTGTAATGCCAAGATTCGCCATCTTCGTCCCTGTATTGCTCTGATAAACAATAAATGCAAGAAGACACAACAATAGTCCGGTAACAATATAAGCAGCAACCAGACTTTGCACAATATATAACACTTTCTTTTCTGGCCCCATAGCAAATACTCCTTTCTTTCATTTAATATATGTCTGTTGTTTTGCTTCTATGTCTTTTTGTGATAAACTAACATTAAATATGTGAAAGGAGTTTTAAAATGATTGATCTTCATATACATTCTACTTGTTCTGATGGGACTTTTACTCCGAAAGAAATTGTCCATAAAGTAATTGAAAAGAATTTATATGGTTTTTCTCTTACTGATCATGATACAGTTGATGGTATTTCAGAAATCTTGGCAATGAATCTTCCTAAAGATTTAAAATTCATTCCTGGAATTGAAATTTCATGTGATACACTTCATCGTGAGATCCATATCTTAGGTTATGGAATTGATTGCAAGAACAAGGATTTAAATACCACATTAAATGATCTGAGAGACAAAAGAATGAAACGTAATCTCGATATGATCGAATTATTCCAAAAAGATGGATTTCCTGTTACTCTTGAGAAATTACAACACGGAGACCCTAATACAGTTATTACACGTGCTCATTTTTCAAGAGTTCTTGTGGAAGAGGGCATCTGCACTTCCAGGGAACAGGCTTTTTCCAAATATCTCGGTGAAAAATGTAAATACTATATTCCAAAACCATTTTTTGATCCGAAAGACTGCCTCAAATTAATTCTTGATGCAGGTGGCATTCCAGTTCTTGCTCATCCTTTTTTATATAAATTTTCTAATAAGGATACAAAACAGCTTATCCATGATCTGAAAGATTATGGTCTTGCTGGAATTGAAATTTACCATTCTTCCCACCATAAGGGACAAATCGCAAAATTAAGAGAATGGCAAAAAGAATATCATCTTTTAGCCTCTGGTGGTTCTGATTTTCACGGAACAAATAAACCTGATATAGATATTGGTACTGGCCGTGGGACACTTTATGTACCAGATCATCTTCTTGATGAACTTCTTAGATAAAAAAAGAATCTGGATGAAATATGAGCTCTATTCTCATATTTTCCAGATTCTTTTTATTCATGAATTATCTTACTCGTCGTCAGATGATCCGTTTGCTTTCTCCATTGCCTGAATCGCTGATTTTTCCATTGGAATACGACAATGTTTGTCGTTACCAAATTCAACAATGATCGTAGTTTCATCAACTTTATCCACAACAACTCCGTAAAATCCACTTGTTGTTAACACACTGTCTCCAACTTCCAGAGCTTCCATCATCTGTCTTAACTCTTCATCTTTCTTCTTCTGTGGTCTGATTGTTAAAAAGTACATTAATGCAAAACAAATAACCAGCATCAGAATTGTCATTGTAACCTGATCCATTTTCTTCCTCCATCTTTCTAATAAGATTACTGATTCATCATGCCATCAATCTTACGTTTCTTATATTCTTTGTAGTTTCCTTCTTCGATTGCCTGACGAATCTCACTCATCATTGTATTATAAAAATACAAGTTATGCAAGACACATAATCTCATTCCAAGCATTTCTTTTGCTTTCAGAAGGTGTCTGATGTAAGCTCTGCTGTAACTTCTGCAAGCTGGACACTGGCATCCTTCTTCGATTGGGCGATGATCAAGTTCATATTTTTTGTTGAACATGTTTAATTTCCCCTGATTAGTATATACATGTCCATGGCGGCCATTTCTTGTTGGATATACACAGTCAAAGAAATCAACTCCACGGTCTACAGCCTCAAGAATATTCACTGGTGTACCAACTCCCATCAGATACGTTGGTTTATCTTCAGGCAGATATGGAACTGTTTCTTCGATGATATGATACATCTCATCATGTGTTTCTCCTACTGCCAGACCGCCAAGAGCATATCCATCAAGATTCAGTTTTGAAATTTCTTTGGCGTGTTCAATACGGATATCTTCAAATGTTCCACCTTGATTGATTCCAAATAACATCTGATGTGGATTGACCGTGTCTTCCAAAGAGTTCAAACGATCCATCTCTTTCTTACATCTTACTAACCATCTTGTTGTACGATCTACAGAATTCTGCATATATTCTCTTGTTGCAGGATGTGGCGGACACTCATCAAATGCCATCGCAATCGTAGACCCAAGATTGGACTGAATCTGCATACTTTCTTCTGGTCCCATAAAGATCTTTCTTCCATCGATATGAGAGGAGAAAGATACTCCTTCTTCTTTGATCTTGCGGAGTTTTGCCAGAGAAAATACCTGAAATCCGCCAGAATCTGTAAGAATTGGGCGATCCCAGTTCATAAATTTATGAAGTCCACCAAATTCTTTGATCAATTTATCACCTGTTCTTACATGCAGATGATATGTGTTTGATAACTCTACCTGAGTTCCGATCTCCCTAAGATCATCTGTGCTGACTGCACCTTTGATCGCTGCGACTGTTCCGACATTCATAAATACCGGTGTCTCAATCACTCCATGGACGGTTGTTAACCTTCCTCTTTTTGCTCTTCCGTCTTTTTTAATTAATTCATACATTCTTACTCACCATAAATCTTTTTAATATTATCCATTGTTGCTCCTAGATTCTTTAACACACCATCAAGAATCGTAACGGCTGCCATTGATTCTACCACAACTACAGCCCTTGGCACAATCATTGGATCATGGCGCCCATGAATTTCAATCTCTACATTGTCAAGATCACGGTTGATCGTCTTCTGTGTTCTCGCAATGGATGGAGTTGGTTTGACCGCTGCACGAAATACGATCGTACTTCCGTCACTCATTCCTCCAAGAACTCCGCCAGAATGATTCGTTTCTTTCACGGCTTTGCCATCCATACTGATAAAATTATCATTATTCTCTGATCCTCTAAGGTTTGCAGCTGCAAATCCATCTCCGATCTCAAACCCTTTAACAGCTCCAATAGACATAATTGCCTTCGAAAGTTCTGCATCCAGCTTATCAAATACAGTTTCTCCAATACCAACTGGCATCCCTGTGATCTGGCATTCTATAATTCCACCGATCGAATCCTGTTCTTTGATCATCTGATCTGCTTTCTTGGCTACAAGATCTGCTGCTTCCTTATCTGGCATATTAAACGGATTGTTATTCATCTCATTAAGATCAAATCTATCCTCTGAAATCTCAATACCTGCAATTGCCTTTGCATATGCCTTTACAGAAATTTCTAGTTCTTCAAGCACTTTCGCTGCAACTGCACCTGCAGCAACACGTCCGATCGTCTCTCGTCCTGATGATCTTCCACCACCACGATAATCTCTGAAACCATATTTCATATCAAATGTAAAATCTGCATGTCCTGGACGGTAAACATCCTTAATATTACTATAATCCTTAGATCTCTGATCCTTATTATATACAACCATGGAAATCGGTGTTCCTGTTGTCTTCCCTTCAAATACTCCAGAAAGAATCTCTACTTGATCTCCTTCCTTTCTCTGTGTTGTATACTTAGACTGTCCCGGTTTCCTGCGATCCAGATATTTCTGAACATCTTCTCTATCTAATGATAGCCCTGCCGGACATCCATCCACAACTACTCCAACACCAGCACCATGTGTCTCTCCCCATGTTGTGATGCGGAAATTTGTACCAAAACCTGATCCTGCCATATGACTTCCTTCCTATAATTTGATATTTGCCAGTAAATCTCCAAGACTCGTTCCTGCAGCATCTTCTGTATACTCTACTCCAGTTTCTTCTGCTTTCTTGGCTGCTTCTTTATCATCTTCTAATGCTTTGATGCTTAAGCTTACTTTACCATTTGCAACTTTTATGATCTTAACTGTTACCTGTTCTCCTTCTTTCACAACATCTTCTGGAGATTTTACTCTCTTCTGGCTTAACTGTGAAATATGAACTAATCCGCTGATTCCATCTCCAATATCAACAAACGCTCCATAAGGCATGATATTTTCTACAGTTCCTTCTACAACTGTTCCAACTTTTAACTCATTGATCTTATTTTCACGTTCTTTTCTTGCTTTCTCCTGCTCTACTGCTTTTGCTGATAAAACAAGTCTCTGCTCCTCTGGTTCCACTGTAATGATCTTTGCTTCTACATCTTTCTGTAACCATACATTTAAATCTTCAACATATTTTGTTGATAATAAAGATGCTGGAATAAATCCACGGATTCCTTCAACATAAACAATAACTCCACCATTAACGACTCCACCAACAGTCAGTGCAAGCACTTCTCCACTTTCTTTAAGCTCTTCTAAATGATTCCATACTGCATCTTCATTTGTTGCTGCTTTATTTAAAGATTCTTCTAACTGAGTTTCGAATTGTTCCATTGTTTCTTTTACTTCTTCTGCCATAATAATCTTCCTCCGCTTTATTTTCTTAAACATTTATTTCATATTATAACATAGAATAAGAAAGATTCAAGAACGCTGATATTCCTTGTTATTTTGAATATTTTCTGTAAAACAGCCATGCTGCTGATATAACACCAGCCATGCCTGCAGCTATCCATAAACCAAGCATCGACTTTTCTCTTTTGTCCTTGACTTTTGTCTCCTTTTTCTGATCTTTTTCTACCATTTGCTTGATCGGATGTGGCAGGATTTTGGTTACCGCAAACTTTATTCTTTTGTTTGTTACATTTCCAGCTGCATCTTTTGCTTGAAGTTTTAGCACATGAATCCCTGGTTCCAGCTTCTTAAAAGATATTTTGTTTGTTAAATTTTTTATTTCTTTTTCATCCAGCTTTACCTTTGTCCAATAATCTTTCTTATTTTCCAGAGATACTGCAACGATTGTTCCATAATCACATTCACTCTTTTCATTAAGACCACTCATCTGGATCACTGGTTTTTTTGTATCATAAAAAAATGTAATCTTTTTACTTGATACCCGTTCTCCATTTGCATCTACCGCATTAAGACTTATCCTATAATTTCCATTCTCTGTAATTGGCTGTTTTATATAAACTTTATCTTTTTCCCATTCATATGAAACCTTCTGCCCATTCATAAGAAATTCTGTTACCTGTACAGGCTCTAAACTTACAACTTGAAATCCCGGTCTAAAACTTTTCTCTGAAATATTCTTTCCTGCAAGTATTTTCTGCAAAAAATAAATATGAACGCCCTTTTTGTTGATCGTAAATTTCTTTGTCACAACATTTTGATTTCCTGCCAGATCTAAAGCTTCCACTCGTAATACATAATACCCATCGTCTTTTATCTTATCCGGTATCCATCTTTTTCCATTCAGATAAATTCTTGTCTGCTTTTCATCCAGATTTTCATCTTTTACATGTAGTTTTACGTTTACAAATGTTTTATAGGACTTATTATTTTTTATCCCACTAATATAAATTTCAGGTTTTTTCATATCAATCTTAAATACTTTTTCCTCACTGATCGACGCATTTCCTGCCATATCTTCCACTTGAACCAAAAGATTATGCTTACCATTCCGGTCAAATACTACTTCACTCTCATAATATTCTCCTTTTTGAACAAAACCTTTCATCTGCTTCCCAGAAGTTATAACTTTTACAGCATTTTTTTGGAGATTTTCATCCTTGATCCTTATCTTTACTTTCTGATATCTGCTGACTTTTTGAAATTCATTTTGAGATCGTATCAATATTTCTGGCTTCTTTGTATCCAAAAAACAAACTGTATGGAAACTATTTTCAGATCTATTTCCTGCTTCATCCTTTGTCCATATTTTCAGCTGATACTTTCCATCTTTTTTAATCTGTGGAATCTGATCTGTTTCTGTCTGTATTTGACCTGTCTGAAGCTGAGTTAATTGTGCATAAACGTGTACCAGAGGTCCTTCCGCCTGTTCTGATTCATATGTAAATTCAGGAATCTTTCCATACCATCCATTTAGAGATCTCTCACTGCACGTTATTTTAAATAACTGCGGCTTCTTTTTCCATAAACGGCACCAGATTTTTTGAATTTCACTATATCTTCCTGCATTAGAAACTGCTCTGATCAAAACAAGATCATCCATATCACGTTTCAACTCTAGTCTGCCATATTTCATTGATCTCCACTCATTATTACCAGTCTTATATTCATAGTGAGAAATTTTCGAAACTGCTTTTGAACCATGTGCTTCAAGTAAAATATCCTGATTGGTCCATTTTCCTGCTGTGTATGATCCACTGTCAACTTTTGGTATCGTTGGATTACTCAGTTCTATCGTGATTTTTCTTGTTTCCTCATATCCATTTCTATGAATCAGATGAATCTCATAATTTCCTTCTTCATAAAATGTCATCTTCAAAGTTTGTTCATAATCCCATTCTCCTTCCCACTTCTGCCGGTTTACAAAAATCATAATATCATCTTTTGTACAGGATCCTTTCAGATCTACTTCCATTACCACGCTGCTTCGAAAAAATGGTTCTTCCCCAGTTCCTTTCCATGTAATATCCCAGACCGCTGTCTCTTCCATTCCTTTGGTATCAGCAGGTATTGCAGATAAAAGGAGAAATAGTATGGCTGTCATGGTCATCAGTATTTTATGTTTTCTCTTCATAATCCAAGTTTCCTCCTCAACGCTTTTGCTCTGTTACTTGTCATTCCTGTCTGTTTTAGTCCCTGCAGATAAACATCCTTTGCCTTCTCTATCTGGTTTTTCTGGCATAGATAAATTCCATATTCAATATAAGCTTCCATGACTTTTGGATAATGTTTTATAAAACGTTCATACTCATTTTCAATATTCACAGATTTTTCTCTAAGATACGATAACTTTCTCTCATATATTTCCCATGCTTCATTTTTCTCTAATTTCTCATGAAACACTCTGTCAGTCTCTTGAAAAAAAAGCTTATCATCTCCTCTTTTTGCCTTAATCTCATACAGATTGATCTTTTGTTTTTCCAGCATCTTTTTTTGTTCTTCCTTAAGTCTGAACTTTTCTGTCTTATAAAGCAGTTTTTCTGCCTTCTTTACAACAAACTCTGGAAGTTTTTCCTGCCACAAAATATAATGATCAATAAAAAAATATGCTGACCAGAAATCATGTACGTCCTTTTGACAAATTTCTAATGCTGACACCAGCTCATCTTGTTTCACCTCCTTTTCAGGATCATTTAATACTTCTATCAGCAGAAGATATGCTTCTGTTTTCTTTTTATTTGTTTCTTCCTTCTTAAAATATTGACCGGCCAGTGTCAGATCTTTCTCTGTCCTTTCGTTTCCATAAAAATAAACCATACCTTTTTTGTAGAAATCCTCGTATGTTTTCACTGACTGTACTTTCAATTTTTCTTCTTTGTGGCTGTCTATAAAACCAAAAATACCGATCATGCCAATGCAGGCTAAAAAAACGACACTTTTTTCTGATCTGCTTTTCCAGACAATTTTTCTAAGATCTCTCTTGATATCTCTAGCGCTCTGATAATTCTTTTTCTCATCCTCACAAAGACATTTCTGTATGATATTCTCTATAGGATACTTTTTATTCTGTTCTGTATTTAGCTGAATGATCTTTCCTATACTGTAGACATCCATAAAAAATTCAGCTCTTTCTCCTGCTTTTGTCTGTCGTTTGGAAGCATAAATCCTCGTTCCATACCCAGTCAGAAAATCTCCTTTCATTGAAGATGCTCCAAAATCGATCAAATACAGACGTCCTGATGGATGAAGTATGATATTCTCTGGTTTAAGATCCATATGTACAACACCTCTCTTATGAACCTGTTCCAACACCTTACAGACCTTATACATAAGTAGTATCAATGTTTTTTCTGAAATTTTTCCATGGACTGTTTTATATGTTTTTAGAGATTGTCCTTTAATATATTCCATAACCAGGCAATGATCTTTGGCGTTTTCTGCAAGGAATAATTTGGGAATACCCTTGATATTTTTTAATTGATTTAATATCTCTTTCTCCCGTTTCCACTGATTTTCATCTTTAAGTATTTTCACTGCAACCTTTTTCCCTGTCTTTAAATCTTTTGCAAGAAATACTTTCCCCATTCCACCTGCACCCAAAAGCTTCTGAGTCTGATAACGGTTATGGTATATTTGAGCTATCTCTCTTTCGGAACTTTGACGATCACACAGGATAGATTGTCTAGTTCTCCACGTTTTTTTACTTTTCGAAAACATCTTTCTACCCATTCTTTCATTTGTTCCCTGGACGCTTCCACCTGATAGATCTCTTCCTCTTCAAGTAATCCATAAAATCCATCTGTACAAAGCAAAAATTCCATTCCCGGATGCAGTCTTCCCTTATAGCAATCTACTCTGACGTCCTTCGTCACACCAACACACTGCAGAAGAATATGTCGTCTCGGATCTTTTCTTGCCTGTTCTTTCGTCAAATGTCCTGCCCGAAGTTCAAGTTCTACCAGCGTATGATCTGTTGTCACAAATTTTCTATTTCTGTCAAACCAGTATGTTCTGGAATCTCCAACATTTAATACAAAAAATTCGTGATCTTCCACAAATAATAATGTTAACGTACTTCCCATTGATTTGACTTCTTCCATTTTTCTGCTCATCAACAAAAGGTTCTGATTGATCTTTCGGATCAAATCGATCAGATTTTGTTCGATCATATTAATTCCCATTTCATATAATCCTTCAAATAAAGTTTCATCAAACCACTGTTTCAATACTTCTACAATATAACGGCTTGCGATCTCTCCTTTCTTCAAACCACCCATTCCATCACACACAACAGCCAGAAGATAAAGCTTTCCATTCTTTTCCTGCTGCCTTAATAAATAAGCATCCTGATTCGACGGTCTTCCGTTTCCAATATCCGTCATTCCAATCGTATCTATCATATGTTCCTCCAAAAAATTCTTCATAATAGAAAAAAGCCTGTAAAGATTATTCTTTACAAGCTTTCTCTGCTGTTCTTGTTTGTTTCATTATTCTTCGATGTCTTCGCCATCCTCGAATTCATCTTCTTCGCCTTCAATCTCCTGTTTGAGAATCTCAATATCTCCTCTAAGTTTCTCGATGAGATTGAACAGATCAATATATTCTGCCTGTGGGTAGTCCATATGTTCTTCAAAATATTTCTCTCCCACCTGACGATACAAATCATTCAAATCTCTTTTCGCCACTCGCAGATCATTATGTCTCTTCGCAGAATCTGCCACTTCCTTCGCCTTCTGTGCAGCTGCTTTTCCTGTTGTTGAAATAGTTTCTTCCAGACGTCCGAAAAAATCTTTTGCCATATACGCTCACTCCCAACGTTTTTCTTTCATTGTACCTTATTCAGCTGCTTTCGTCCAGCCTAAAAGCGCCTTTCGAGACTTAATGTTTCTTCTTACGATATAATAGTAAAATCCCTGAAAATGCTGCAGCTGCCATAGCAAATATCCATCGAAGATCACTTTCGTCTCCTGTTTTTGGTCCAGAAGAAGTAGCTGTATTTTCAAAATCATTTCCCTTGTTTTTCGTATAAGTTATATTTTCAGGTATTTTCTGTTTTCTTACTTTGATCTCACGAACTGCTGTCACTTCTTTTGCGTTATCGGCCTTTGCTTTTGCCGTATTTTTTATCGTTCGATCTTTCATTATTTTGTTATTTAACTTTACCTGATAGATTACTTTTATTTTCTGGTCATTTGTAAGATTTTCTTTTGTTTCAATTCTGAAACTGTTATCTGATACAACAATCCTGCATTTCGAAGTGATATCTGCTTCATCTGGTGAAAAAACATGAACACTTTCCTTTATGATCTTTGCATATTTATGATCGATCTTATCTTCGATCACAATGTTCTTTGCAACTGCATCTTTCACAATCTGTGATACGAAAATCTGATATTCACAAATACCGCCAGCTTTATATACTGTCTTATCACTTCTTTTTGTGATCAAAAGCTGTGGAATATTCTCCTCCATCGTTACAACAATATCATCTCTTACTTTATCTGCATCCTCACTGTACGCAAATGCTGTATTTTTAATATCTCCATCGATCATTGAAAGAAATGCTGTATCATAAATTACAAGAAGCTCATCCTTATCACTTAAATCTCTTCCTGTGGCGATCTTAAACTTTCTACTGGTATCATCTCTGCTGATCTCACACTGATTTGTGATATCTTCCCCATTATATTTTACACGGATCATACCAATATCCATTCCTTTCTTCTCAAATAAATCTTCTATGATAACTTTATGTGCTGTCATCCCTTCATTTTTCTGTGTCACACGAATCTTATATGATCCAGTCTGACCTTCTTTATATATCTTATGATCTGATGTTTTCTCGATTTTTAACATTGGAGGTTTTACAACAACTGTATTTTCATCCTGCGCTGGCTCTGTGTTATCACTTTGTACGATCGCTGTATTTTTTATAGCACCATCAATTCTTTTTTCAAATAATACTTTATATATGATATCAATAGAATCACTGTCTCCAAGATCTTTTCCTGTTTCTACAACAAAATTTCCATCTCTTGCTTCTATTTTACATTCATCTGTAATATCTTGTTTGTTATACATGACTTGAAAATCAGAAATCTTCATTCCTTCTTTTTCAAATTCATCTGTAACTATTATATTTTTTGCTTTTACGCCTTCCTTCCCCTGTGTAATATGAAGTTTATAACTTCCTGTTTCTCCCACACTGTAAATCTTTTTATCGGACTGTTTAAGAATCTGAAGTTTAGGTGCCTTGATCTTGATCATCTCTTCTGCCACACCACCTCCTGAAGGAATATCTGCATCTTCACGGATCAGTTCTTTGTTACTGTTTCTTGTTGCTGGAACTTTCATTACATTTTTTATGTCTTTTCCCTCTAGTCCATCCTGCTCGATCACTGCCTGATAGCTGATCTCAATCTTGTCCGTCATCCACAGATCATTGTAATTTGTATCTTTTTTTCCACATTCAGAAGCGAATACCGGTATTATTCCGTTCTTTAATGCGATCGGAGTCTGTATCGTATAACTTCTTTCGTTATCATCAAATTCAGCCTGACATTTTGATGTTATATTTTTACCATCTGCCATCACTGATAATGTTCCAGGTATAATACGGATCCCTTCTGCTTTGATTTCATCCTCGATTCTTATATCTCTCATAAATGTTCCAGGATTTGGATTCGTTATCACTGCCTTATATGCCACATGATCACCTTTTTTATAAATCTGTGCCGGAGCTGATTTTATAACATCATTTTTAGGAGAATTGATATATATCTGTGCCTGATCTTTTGTCTCCGGAATTCCCGCTGCCCATGCAGATGCTTCATTATCGATCAACTGGCCATTTGCTGCCACTGATGTTTTCATTGTGTATACAATCTGGATTTCATTTTCATACGGAAGAACATAATCACCTTTTGACTTTAAGATCCAGCTATTTCCTTCTTTCTGCATTGTGTAGCAGTCTTCTGGAATTCCTGATACTTTTATATCCTTTAGCGAAACTCTGGAATTATCTGCAAATGATCTATCCTGAATCGTAAAGTATGCTGTTCCTGCTTTTGGATTTTTATTTTTCACAGTAACCTTGTAGGTAACCTCATCTTTTGCCTGATATTCATACTGCTTTGTCTCTTTTGTAAGCAAAAGGCCCGGATTACTCTCATCTTTTTTGGGCAGTTCTATATCAACCCTGACTTCATTCGTCATTGTGTTTTTGCCATCAATGATCGTCTTTGCCTTATTATTTTGTGTAAGAACTGTTTTATTTTCATTATAATGTCCATGCTTTTCCCAAAGATTCCTTAACTCCATAAGCTGCTCTTTCGTTGCATCTTTCATAATGTTCATCTTGATCTTGATCTTTAATACATATATACCGCGCTTATAAAATTCAGGATCATTCGGATCTTTTAATCTGGCTTTTACAAGATTTCCGTTTTGTGAGATATCAAATTCACTACTGACATCTTTATTGTCTCCATATACTTTGATATCAAGAATCTTCTGACATTCTTCTACATTGTCCTCGAATGCAAATCCGCTGAAATAATGGGCTTTCGGAATATCTCCGGCAATTGCCTGGCTTACTTCATAAGTCCATGTCTTTGCAAGATCTGGACAATTGTAATGCTCTGTTGATTC
Source organism: Anaerostipes amylophilus (assembly GCF_025567365.1). NCBI lineage: Bacteria > Bacillati > Bacillota > Clostridia > Lachnospirales > Lachnospiraceae > Anaerostipes > Anaerostipes amylophilus. The sequence continues at coordinate 22,690 of NZ_JAOQJG010000008.1, forward strand.
TCCATTCGACGTTATGATCTCTTTTTTTGGAGCTGGTGGATCAAATTTTACCATGTTCTGTCCATATCCAACATATTGTTCCTGATTTGTTGGTCCATCATCCATAATTCTTCCAAACGTATATTCAAACGTATCTGAAGCAAATGTAAATCCCGCACATGTAAAGTCTTCATTGTCATAATTTTCAGAAAAATCAGCATAATAAATACTCTTATTTCCATCTTTGTTATAACTTAATTTTGTGTTTTTAGAAACATATTCTCCATGGATGTCATCTGCTTTTACCCCGATATACTGGTGTGTATCAATATCCTGTAATGTCATATTACTTTTGATCGTTACAGGAATATTCGTTCCAGCTTTAAAAAACTGACTTTTCATTGTCATCTCTTCAATTCCGATATAAGAGCAGCCACTAAGATCACCTCCTACTGCCACATATCCTTCCATGTTCTTATATTTTTCGATTCCCGTGATCGTCATAACCAGATCAAATGTCTGCCATCTACCATGGCTTCCATCCTTGTCACACTGATAAATCTCCATATTCGTTTTCTTGATCTGTATATTTCCAGCTGTGTTTTCTGAAGTATCAAACCATAGATATTGTTTTAAAAATCCAGGCATAGAAATGTCTGGGAGTTTCTTGGTATCTTTTCCTTTGGTAATGATCGTCTTCGTCTGATCCGTTGGATGCATCTTAAATCCATAGGATGCATCCACACTTAATGCTTTCTGATCATCAAATGCTGAAAAAATATGTTTGTCATCTCCCCAACTGCTTGTAATTGGCTTTGCTTTGCTACAATTAAGCTGAGCCAGTACGGATTTTTCCTTTATTTTTGCTGTCAGTGCTGCTGATAATGAAAATACTACAACACCCAATGCCATAAGAGTTCTTCTTGCTTTCTTCATGAATACTACCCTCCTTATTATTGCCTTTTCTTTCCCTCATTCTCCAGCAGACAGAATTGTCTCATAGCATCTCAGCTCCCCTCATTCTTATGACAGGCTGCACTCACCTCCATGACCATGCAGAAGTCTCATTATCATATCCTTGTTCGCTCCCTGTCTCCAGATCATGGCGGGATATGTCCTCTTCGGACTGTACTAGAAAATGGTCTTATTCAGTTGTCAAAACTTCCCTTGGATTCATCATTTGATCGTCTTGTCGTGAATGGATTATCTGATTTGATTGATCAATCATCATTTTGATTTGTTTTTAGAATTTTCTGATATTGTATTCTCTTCCATTTATTCCCTATCTTGGTTCATCATAACATTTTCACATAAAAAAAGCAACCCATATTTTTATGAATTGCTTTTTTACTTTTATTTATTCTATTATACAAGAATGTATTCCTTAGATTCCAAGAATCTTTTTCACTTCATCTTCCATTGCTACTGTTTCGCACACTGTGTCATGAAGTACTGGTGCTGTTCTGATCTCTTCGATCGCTTTTGGAATTTCTGTCTTTGATACTTTGTTAAGTTCATCAACTAATTCAAAATCATCTTCTGCATCGTATGCTGGATCAATCGCATCCATAACACTTCTTGTAAATTTGTATGGACTGGCTGTTGAAGCAATGATTGTTGGAGTTTTGTCATCTCCAGTTGCTGCTTTGTATTTGTCATATGCAACGGCTGCTACTGCTGTATGTGTATCCATTACATATCCTTCTTTGTCATATACTTCTTTGATCTTCACTGCTGTTTCTTCTTCACTTCCAAAAGCTCCAAAGAACTCAGATAATTCTGCTTTCATTGCATCTGTGATCACATATTCTCCGTCTTTTGTAAGTGCTGCCATAAATTCTGCACACTGTTTTGGATCATTTCCTGCGATTCTGTAGATCATACGCTCTAAGTTGCTTGAGATCAGGATATCCATAGATGGAGATGTTGTAACATAGAATTCTCTGTTACGATCATATTTCCCTGTCTCAAAGAAATCAAATAATACTTTGTTCTTATTAGATGCACAGACAAACTTATTGATTGGAATACCCATCTGTTTTGCATAGTAAGAAGCTAAGATGTTACCAAAGTTTCCTGTTGGAACTACAACATTCATAGGTTCTCCTGCTTTCAGGGCACCCTGTTTTAATAAATCTGCATAAGCTTTTACATAATATACGACCTGTGGCACTAAACGTCCGATATTGATAGAGTTCGCAGATGAGAACTGGAATCCATTATCATTCATAACTTTCGCTAACTCTTTGTTAGAGAACATTTTTTTAACACCTGTCTGGGCATCGTCAAAGTTTCCTTTGATTCCGATCACATATGTATTGTTACCCTTCTGTGTTACCATCTGTTTTTCCTGAATTGGACTAACTCCAGACTTAGGATAAAAGACAATGATCTTGGTTCCTGGTACATCAGCAAATCCTGCCAGAGCTGCCTTTCCTGTATCTCCAGATGTTGCAGTTAAGATTACGATTTCATTCTTAACGTTATTCTTTCTTGCAGATGTTACGAGTAAATGTGGAAGAATAGATAATGCCATATCTTTAAATGCAATTGTTGCCCCGTGGAACAATTCCAGATAATATGCTCCGTCTACTTTCTTTGTTACTGCAATTTCTTCTGTGTCAAACTTGCTGTCGTATGCATTATTAATACAAGTCTTTAATTCTTCTTCTGTAAAGTCTGTAAGGAATTCTTTCATGACTGCATAAGCAATTTCCTGATAGGACATCTTTGTCAGATCTTCCAATGCTACGTTTAACTTTGGAATACTGTCTGGTACGAATAATCCTCCATCGCTTGTTAATCCTTTTAAAATAGCTTCAGAGGCGGTTGCTGTTTCTTCACTGTTTCTTGTGCTGTGGTATACTAAATTCATATTTCCCTACCTTTTCTTCTATCAAATATGCGTGTTTCTGTTGGTTTCTGATTATAACATATGTTGTATCCATCTACAACAGATTTTCATGAACTATATCTTATACAATTACAAATGTCAGCATGAGACGGACACCGCTGATCAAAGCTTTCTCATCAAAATCGAACTTTCCATGATGATTTGCAGGGTGGTCTCCACCTCCGATAAACGCAAAACATCCATCGATTTCCTCTAAGTAATTAGCAAAATCCTCTCCTAACATCATCGCAGGAACATGCGTAAATTCTGACGGATCGAACACTTCTCCTGCCTTCTCCATTACATTTTCTACAATCTCTGGATCATTGATCAGTGCTCCATGACTTGATGGCTGAAAATCAACTGTGACATCGATCCCATACATCTGTTCATGGGCTTTTGCAATATCTTTGACTCTCTCTTCGATCATTTCCTGTGCCTGCTTTGAAAATGTTCTTGCTGTTCCTTCGATCTTAGCTTCTCCCGCGATCACATTTCTTGCTGTTCCTGCTTCAATCTTCCCGATCGTTAATACTGCGGGATCTAATGGATTTAGATTTCTACTTACGATGGTTTGCATATTCATTACCATCGATGATACTGCCACCGCGGTATCAATTCCTTCATGTGGCTTTCCTGCATGACCAGACTTTCCATATAAATGAACTGCCAGCCAGTTTGTCGCCGCCATTCTTGGTCCTGCCTCCAGAGAAATCTTTCCGGATGGAATTCCATTGAAAATGTGAACTCCATAAATTCGCTTTACACTGTCCAGGATTCCTGTTTTTAACATAAACCTGGCACCTTCCGCAGTTTCTTCTGCTGGCTGAAACACAAGATAAACTCTACGATTTAATTCTGCCTCATGCATCTTTAAAATCTTCGCTGTTGCCATAAGAATCGCTGTGTGCCCATCATGTCCACACGCATGCATACAACCATGATTTAATGATGCAAAATCAAGTCCTGTTTCTTCTTCCACTTCAAGAGCATCCATATCTGCTCTAAGTGCAATACTGTCTTTCCTTCCATTACCAACAACTGCAATAATTCCTGAGGGATCAAAAATCTTATACGAGATCTCCCATTCTTCCAGATGTTCTCTGATATATTCCATCGTCATAGTCTCATGAAATGCTGTTTCCGGACATCGATGCAGTGCCCGGCGAAATTCTACGACTTCTTGTTCAATTGCATATGCTTCCTGGTTTATGTCCATATTGCTTCCTTTCTTTGCTGACTACCTTCCTGTAAGATTCATGATTAAGGCAACGATCAACCCAACAATGATCACTGGTCCCAGCACGATCATCATTGCATTAAATATATGAAACAGTAAGTAAATAATGAAAATAAAAATGATCACGGATAAAAGACATCCGAGTTTAAATTTTGTAGAATTCATCGTGAAAATATGTGTATTTCCACCAAACATATCCTCTGGAGTTTCCTCCTGTTCATCCTCATAATATTCTGTCTGTGCATAACTATCGTCCACACCTGCTGCGTCAATGATCGACCTTGCGATCAGTCTTGGACTACCTAATTCGTTTAAAATTTCTGCTTCTGTCTTTCCACTTCTGATCTGTTCATTGATATAATTCTCATAATAGTCAATATTTTGTTGTACTACCATCGGCGATACTATTCCCTCTAGTGAAGATCTTAACTCCCCCATAAATTGTTTTCTTGTCATAAATTTATTCTCCATCCTTATTATAGAAAATCTCTGACTCCTTTAATACGTGACAGGTTCCGTCTTTTACTTCGATCGTTGTCACTCCACAATTCTCCTGTCTTGGTGCATGCCAGAATTCCTCGATATCTCTTCCGTATATATGAGTCAGCAAACTATGTATCCAGGCTCCATGGGAAAAAACAGCAACGTGCTGATATTTTCTCTCATTCGGCAGAATCATATCTTCCAAAAATTCTACTGCCCTTCCTATAACTTCTCTATGTGTCTCACAACCATTAGTCGTTTCAAAATGTACTGGATCATTAAAAAAATCAAGAAATGGATCATTCCTGTCTTCCAATTCTTTTAATGTCATTCCTTCAAACATTCCAAAACAAGCTTCTTTCACCCTTTCGTCCTCATATAACGGAACATTTCTTCCACCTAAAATGATCTCCCCTGTTTCTTTTGCTCTCTTTAATGGACTGGTATATCCTATATCAAATGGTACATGACGAAGTCCTTCTCTTGTCATAAATGCAAGTTCTCTTCCATATTCATTCAACTCTATATCTGAACTTCCCTGAATTCTATGTACTTTATTCCAGTCAGTTTCTCCATGCCGGATCAAATATAACTTCAAAACATTTTACCTCCAATTTAACAATAGCATACCTTATTTTTTTGATTGAGTCTAGTCCCTCTTCATTGTGCATTTTTTCACTAAAATATAAAAAACTATGGATTTTTTATCGAACTTTGCTATACTAAGATTATACATATAAACTGAAATTTTAGGAGAGAAAAATTATGAACATTCATGTTGGAGACGAGATTGAATTAACAGAACAAGTAGTTCCAGAAAACACTGCAAAGGAATGGGGAAGTGGAAGCCTTCCTGTTTATGCAACACCTGCTATGATCTTATTAATTGAGAAAGCCGCTGTTAAATTATTAGATGGCAAACTTGAAGAAGGTCAGACAAGTGTTGGAACAAATTTAAACATTGCACATGTTTCCGCAACACCAGTCAATGGAACGATCAAATGTCACTGCTCATTATCTGAGATTGACCGCAAACGTCTGGTATTCCATATCGAAGTAACTGATAACAAAGGACGTGTTGGAATCGGTACTCATGAAAGATTCATCGTTGCTGATGAACCATTTATGGAAAAAGCTGCTAAGAAATTAGAAGATTAATTTTTAACTCTATGTACAAAAAAAAATGGTGTCAGGATTTAATCCCGACACCATTTTTATTATATTTTTATCTGCTTGTTCCCTTTAAGATTGGGGAAATCTTCTTATAAATAAAGAATGTAATCACTACACTGCACATTCCTTTGATAAATGTGAATGGCATATTAAACCAGATCAGTGCATCCCATAATGTCTTCACGTTCTTGTTGATCGCCTGATATGCACCAAGAATCGCCTGCATTGGCATGAAGTTTGTGTATACTGGATATACAACAAAGTAGTTTGAAAATACGCTGACGACTGACATAAGGACTGCCCCTGCTAATGCTCCGATCATTGCACTCTTCTGTGTTTTCTTTTTCTTATAAATAAGTCCTGCTGGTAATACAAAGCATACGCCTAAGATAAAGTTAGAAAGCTCTCCAACTCCACCTGTCTGTGTATGAAGAAGGTTGATCGCATTCTTGATAAAGCATACTGCAATTCCAGATACCGGTCCCATCGCATATGCTGCTAATAATGCTGGAAGTTCTGAAAAATCAAACTTGATAAATGGTGGTATTAACATAGGAATTGGAAATTCCAAAAACATCAGCACTGTTGCCAATGCTCCCAACATACCTGTTACTGCGATCGTTCTGATATTGAACTTTGTTCTTTTCATTGTCATTGTGTCTCCTGACATGATAATTCTCCCTTTCTTATCAAAAGATTTTAAATTTGTCCGCCAGAAGTTCTTGCAAAATTTTATAATTGTTTTATACAAGAAAAAATCCTGTCCATTTATCTACATAAACGACAGGGCTTCTGACTTGATCACATATCTTATATCTTCGTAATATCTTAAGACATGTCATCCAACTACTTCTTTCATCCAGACTATACTGTTGGTTCAGGATTCTAACCTGATCGGCTTTACGCTCGTGGACTTATCTCTCTTAGAGTATCACCACCAGTCGAGAATTGATATCTTCGATATCTCACTCTGCCCTGAAGTTGGAGAATCAATCTTCTCTACTTCAATATTCAATTACCAGAAAATGAAAGTGTTTTCTGTTCACATTTTTTATTATAATAACTTCTGTTTTATTTGTAAAGTATCATTTCATATTTCCTTATCTTTACACAAAGATTATTATTTGTTAAAATATACACAAGCAAAATGCTTTATTGTATGAATTGTTAAGGAGAAAACAACTATGGGAATGCACAAAATTGCGAAGATGCCTTCTCCAGAGGAATTAAAAGAAGAGATGCCTCTGAGTGAAGAAGCAAAACAAATCAAAGCTGCAAGAGACAAAGAGATCCGTGATGTATTTACAGGTAAATCTGATAAATTCTTAGTCATCATCGGGCCTTGTTCTGCAGATAATGAAACTGCTGTTATGGATTATCTTGGACGTCTGGCAAGAGTTCAGAAAGATCTTGCTGACAAGTTACTGATCATCCCTCGTATCTACACTAACAAGCCTCGTACAACAGGTGATGGATACAAAGGCATGGTTCATCAGCCAGACCCAGAGAAAGCACCAGATATGGCAAGTGGTCTTCGTTCTGTTCGTAAACTTCATATGGAAGCATTAGAAGAATTTCATATGCCTGCCGCAGACGAGATGCTCTATCCAGGAAACTGGCCATATATGGATGACCTTTTATCCTACGTTGCCGTTGGAGCCCGTTCTGTAGAGAACCAGCAGCACCGCCTGACAGTCAGCGGATTTGATATCCCTGCTGGAATGAAGAACCCTACTGGTGGAGACCTGACAGTTATGATGAACTCTATCACTGCTGGACAGCACCAGCATGATTTCATTGCCAATGGATACGAGGTCAAAACAGATGGTAACCCTCTGACACATGCCATTTTACGTGGTTCCGTGAATCGTCATGGAAATAATATTCCAAACTATCATTATGAAGATCTGACTCGTGTTGCTTATATGTACGAGAAATTCCAGCTTAAGAACCCTGCAGTTATCGTTGATGCAAATCACTCTAATTCAGGTAAACAGTGGGATCAGCAGCCTCGTATCGTACAGGAAGTTCTCCACAGCAGAAGTTTCTTACCTGAGATCAAAAATCTTGTCAAAGGTATCATGATCGAAAGTTACATCGAAGATGGTAACCAGTCTATCGGTAATGGTGTTTATGGACAGTCTATCACTGACCCTTGTCTTGGATGGGACAAATCTGCTGCCCTGCTTTATCGTATGGCAGATTATGTATAGAATAAATACAAGATTCTAGGTACATTACTTCCAAAGTTTCAGCATTCCTGACATTATCGATGGATTTATGAAACTTTCCAGAATGCATCCCAGTATTATAAATATTATTTCAAACAGAATACTATAACGTAGAAGGAAGGAACTGCTTGTTTCATAAAGCATTTCTTCCTTTTTTTCTTCTTGAAAATTTCGTTTTATGAGCAAAATAAGGCTCATTCCATATAAAATAAACTGCGGAAACAAACTCAAAAGCACAAGAAATAATCCTCTCATTCCCATCTGTATGATCTGAAGTGATAACATCGAACCTAGAAAAAATGCCATACTAAACGTAAATCCGTACAAAAAAATCCATGGTTTTAATAAATATCCTGCCAGATAGATCATTGCATACTGTTTCACACGTTTAAATAGAATATAAAAAAATAAGCTCATGCTTGCACTATATAATTTCTGATTATGAAATACCAGATATTGCACCTGCCCTCCATATGCAAGATAATCCTGATATATAAAATTCGTAAACAAACTTCCTAGGATCAGACCTGCTATGATCCATAATCCTGAAAAAAATTTCTCTTTATCCACACATTTCCCTCCCTGCCTCATTATATCATATGCAGTGCCTGTCTTTTATATTCTATTTTATTAGATGCTTCTCTGATGTATAAATTTACTTCTCCATATTAAGATATCCAAGAACTCCTGATATCGTCTTTGCATCGATGATCTTTCCTGAAAAGATCATATCTTTGATCTCATCTGTTGTATATTCTTCTACGTCAATAAACTCATCTTCATCAAGATGCTGCTTCGATGGCTTTAGATCCGTTGCAACATAAATTGGTATCTTTTCATCACAAAAACCTATCGCTGTGATCACAGTCATCAGATGTTGCATATGTCCTGCAATGTATCCTGTTTCCTCTTCAATCTCTCTTGTGACACATTCAAGTGGTGTCTCCCCTGGTTCAATTCCTCCAGCTGGAATTTCAAGTGTTTCCTGATCAAGTGCATTGCGGTATTGTCTTACAAGTAGGATCGTTCCTTTGTCGGTGACTGGAACAACTGCTGCCGCACCTTTATGTTTTACAAGATCCCATGTGACTACTTTTCCACTTGGAAGTTTCACAATATCTTCGTAAAATCCAACAACTTTTCCTTGATGCATCAGGCGCTGTTCTAATTTCTCGTATCCTTTCATGATTCTATCTCCTTTTCTATCCATTCTCTACTGTTAATATTCCTATTAATTGGAAAAAGCGATAGATTTCTCTATCGCTTCTTGTTATTTCGCATAGTCAACAACTCGTGACTCTCTGATCACATTAACCTTGATCTGTCCTGGATAATCCAGATTCTCTTCGATCTGATTTGAAATATCTCTCGCCAGTAAGATCATATCATCGTCACTGATTTGTTCAGGAACTACCATAACTCGAATTTCTCGACCTGCCTGAATTGCAAAAGTTTTATCAACACCCTGGAAGGAGTCTGCAATCTCTTCCAGCTGTTTTAATCTTGTTGTATAACTTTCCAGTGTCTCGCTTCTTGCACCTGGACGTGCTGCTGAGATTGCATCAGCTGCCTGTACCAGACATGCGATCAATGATTCTGGCTCCTCATCACCATGATGAGATGCCACTGCATTGATGACAATTGGATTCTCCTTATACTTCTTACACAGATTCACACCGAGTTCTACGTGAGAACCTTCTACTTCGTGATCGATTGATTTACCGATGTCATGAAGCAGACCTGCTCTCTTGGCCATTCTTACATCGACACCGATCTCTGCTGCTAAAAGTCCGGATAACTGTGCAACTTCCATGGAATGTTTTAATGCATTCTGTCCATAGCTTGTACGGAACTTCATTCTTCCAAGAAGTCTTACAAGCTCTGGATGGATTCCATGAACCCCAAGTTCTAATGTTGCTGCTTCTCCTTCTTCGCGCATCATAGTTTCGACTTCTTTTGTCGCTTTCTCAACCATCTCCTCGATGCGTGCTGGATGAATTCTTCCATCCACGATCAGTTTCTCTAAGGCGATTCTTGCAATCTCTCGTCGAACCGGATTAAAGCTTGACAGTACAACTGCTTCCGGTGTATCATCGATAATCAATTCAACCCCAGTAGCGTTCTCAATGGAACGGATATTACGTCCTTCACGACCGATGATTCTTCCCTTCATCTCATCGTTTGGAAGCTGTACCAACGAAATCGTTGTCTCAGCCACATGATCAACTGCACACTTCTGAATCGCAGTTACCACATATTCTTTGGCTTTCTTTCTGGCATCTTCTTTCGCTCTTGTCTCCATCTCTTTGACATACATTGCTGTCTCGTGTTTCACATCTTCTTTTACTGCTGATAATAATTGCTCTTTTGCCTGATCAGAGGTCAATCCGGAAATTCTTTCCAGTTCCTGTAGATGTTTTGCCTGCAGTTCCTGCAACTGAGCTTTCTCTGTTTCAATGTTCTTCTCTTTCGATGCTAATGACTGTTCTTTGCGCTCTAATGTTGTAGCTTTCTTCTCTACAGTCTCTTCTTTAGAGAGAACTCTCTGCTCATACTTCTGCAGTTCTGCCCTGCGTTCTTTTGTCTCTTTTTCAAAGTCATGTCTCGCTTTTATAGTTTCTTCTTTTACTTCCAAAGAAGCTTCACGTTTCTTCGCATCCGCTGCTTTGATTGCTTCATCTATAATCTCTCTTGCTTTATCTTCTGCATTACCGATTGTGATCTCCATCGCCTTCTTGCTTCTTGTATTAGCAATATAGACAGATACCGGTACAGCGATAACCAGAGTTGCGATAATGGCTATAATAATACCAACCACAGGTTTCCTCCTTATTCAATTTTTTGTGTATTCACACTTATCTAATTCTATATGTTTTCAACATAAAAGTCAAGGAAGGGATACCTCTTCTGTTCGAATTATCATTGCTGTTTTTCCTTTGATCACAAGTCCTCCTCCAAAATCTACAGATTCTCCTATAATCAGATCTGTTCCGCATCCGGCCTGTGCATCAAAATGTGCTGTAAATTCATTATCTCCACAGTTCATTGCAAATATGATACGGTCTTCATTTGTTCTTCTCTGGAAAACAAGAACATCTGGTGCGATCGCTAACTGTAAATAATCTCCGTATTTTAATGCTGGTGACCCCTCTCTTACCTTTGCAAGCTTTGCAATATAATCTGTCAGTTCATTTTCCACTAAGTCTTCTTTGTGGATTCTTGGACGAAGGCTGTCATCGCTTCCTTGCTCTTTCTTTCCTTCCATTCCCCATTCACTTCCATAATACACTCCGGGAACCCCTGGCATTGCAAACTCCATTGCATAGATCAATGGTAAATGTTCTTTGTCCTCTAACTGACTTGCAATTCTTTCTACATCATGATTATCGACAAAGTTATATAACGGAAGTCCTTTATATAATGTCCATTCCTCTGGTCCAAACTGACGATTTAAAGAATATCCGATCTCATGCATATTGTGTGTGTTAAAACTTGAATAAAGTCCTTTGTAACATTCATAATTTGTTACAGAATCAAGTAAATCCGGATTCACAAGCTGTGTGTAATCTCCATGAAGCATTTCCCCGATCATTATAAATTCTGGATTCTTGCTGTGAACAAAATCTACTAATGCTTTCATAAAGTTTCTATTTAACATATAAGCAACATCAAGTCTTAATCCATCAATTCCAAGTTCATCCATCCATTTCCCAACGGATTCTAATAAATAATTTCGAACCTGCTCATTATCAAGATTTAATTTAACAAGTTCAAAATGTCCTTCCCATCCTTCATACCAGAATCCATCATCATAACAGCTGTTTCCGTCAAAATTGATATAAAACCAGTCTTTGTATGGAGAGTCCCATTTCTTTTCTTTCACATCCTCAAATGCAAAGAACTCTCTTCCCACATGGTTAAATACTCCATCTAAGATCACTTGAATTCCTTCTTTGTGCATCGCATTACACATTGTCTTAAAGTCTTCATTTGTTCCAAGTCTTTCATCGATCAGCTGATAATCTTTCGTATCATATCCGTGGTCACTTGATGAAAATACCGGTGAAAAGTAAACAGCATTCATTCCTAATTTCTTAATGTGTGGAATCCAGTCGATCATCTCTAAAATTCCATGGGAAGGTTGCCCATCTGTTAATGCTCGTAGTGGAAACACCTGATAAATCATTAATTCGTTCATTTTCATAGTCTCTTTTCCTTTCTGTCACTCTGTGCTTTTCAATGATTCTACCATATCAATCTTCTTTAGTTGGAAATACATAAAGAAGTTTACGAGAATCGAAAAAGCAATTGTTAGTAAAATACTGTAAACATAGCTTGGAAGATAAATCTGTCTTCCAAACATGATCAAGTCAACTTCCGTTGTGAAGATTACATATTTGTGTAAAAGAATCCCCAAAATAATTCCTGCGATCGTTCCTAAGATCGTCAACAAAATATTCTCACGATAAACATAAGCGCCGACTTCTCCATCATAAAATCCTAACACTTTGATCGTTGCGAGTTCCATTCTTCGCTCTGAAATATTGATATTATTCAAGTTATATAATACCACAAATGCAAGTAATCCTGCTGATACGATTAATACAACAACAACAATATTTAGATTATTTACCATATCTTCCATCGTCTTTGCGTCATCAGATGAAAAATGAAGTGCTGAAGCCTCATCTTTTGTAAGAATCTTCTTTCCATTTTCCTGCATCTTTTTCTTAGATATATTCTTTTCGATACAATATATACCTGTTGGATCTGCTTTTTTGTGATACAATCTGGCATATAATTTCGGTGTCATGTATACTTTGTGTTGCAGATAATTTTCTGTGATCTGACTGATTTTTGCCTTAATGCTTCGATCACCTGATTTCTTGATCGTTATCGTATCTCCTTTGCTCACACCGAGTAGTGATGCTGCTTTCTCTGTCAGAATGATTCCTTCATCATCTAACTTATATTTGGTCTTACTCTTTCTATCCTGTAATGTAATATATCCGTTAAAATCGTCTTTTGACATTGGGAGGATCATCGTTGCATCTTGTTTTTCACCATTTGCACGGATCGTTACCGCAGATTCACTAACTTCCATTAAATCTGTCATGTGATCTTGTTTTTTCGTCCAGTTTACAAATTCTTCTTTCTTAGCTTTTTTTATTCCATCTTTGTATGTGATAGAAAAATCATAGGTGATGATCTCTCCGTACTGATTCTTTGAAATTGCTGAAATCGAATCTTTAATTCCAAATCCCAATAGCAACAACGCCATACAGCCGCCAATTCCAAAGATCGTCATAAAGAATCGTTTCTTATAACGGAACAGATTTCGCATCGTTGCTTTCCAGATAAAGCTTAACCGTTTCCATACAAATGGAATCCGTTCTAACAGGATTCGTTTTCCTTCTTTCGGTGCCACAGGACGCATCAGCTGAGCTGGCTTCTCTTTTAATTCTTTGTAACATGCAGATAGCACTGCGAATACAACAACCCCGACAGCAAGTCCTGTTGCCATAACTGAATATTCTGTTTCCAATGGTGTATACACATCTCCAAGCCCCGTATACATCATCTTATAGGCATTGATAATGATCCACGGAAGAAGCTTTTCACCGATCACTGCCCCAAGAATACTTCCTGTAAGTGTTGCTGCCAACGCATAACTGACATATTTCATTGCAATATGAAATCCACTGTACCCGAGAGCTTTCATCATTCCGATCTGTGTTCTTTGTTCCTCAACCATACGTGTCATTGCCGTTAAACTTACCAACGCTGCCACTAAGAAAAAAATAACTGGAACAACCTGTCCAAGTGCTGCAATTCTGTCTGCTTCCTGTCCGTATTCAACATAAGACTGCATCTTTTCACGATTCAAAATATACCATTTGCCTTGTTTGATATTCTTTACATCTTCTTTAGCATCTTTGATCTTATTCTCGGCATCTTTTAATTTCTTCTCGGCTTTCTTTCTTGACTTCTTTAACTTCTTCTCTCCATCATCAAGCTTTCTTTCTGCTTCTTTGATCTTGGTTGCTCCTGAATCAATCTGCTTTTGTGCTGTTACTAATTTTGCTTCATTTGACTCTATTGTCTGTTTAGCTGTCTTTAACTGACTGCTTTTCTGATTCAGTGTTCTTTCTGCATTTACAATCTTTGTCTGTGCTGCTTTTAACTGTTTTTTTCCAGAAGTGATCTGTGCCTTTGCTGTCTTTATCTGTTGCTTTCCTGCATTGATCTGTATCATAGAAGCCTGTGCTTCCTGCTCTGTGATCGCTCCTGCCTGTAGCGCCTGATTGATCTGTTGTTCTTTTTTCTCTAACTGCTGCTCCTGTTCTTTTATTTTAGCTTCCTGTGTGTCAAGCTGGCTGCTTTTTGTTTTGATTGTCTGTTTCTGTGTCTTTAACTGTTTTCTTGCACTGCTGATCTGTTTGATTCCTGACTGATACTGTGCTTTCGCTGTCTGAATCTGTGATTTTGCACTTGCAAGTTTTTTCTTGCTTTGTTCTAATTCAGATTTGGAATCATTGATCTTTTGTCTTGAATCTTTCAGCTCCTTATCTGCCTTATCTAGTTTATTTAAGACTTTTTTACGTTCTTTTTTAAATGTCTTTTCTTTCTTGGAAATCTTATCAGAGGCTTCTTTCCAAACAGAACTTAAACGCTTCTTATTCTCGTCCTTGGAAATGTCTTTCAGCTGATCTTCTAACTCTTTTACTTTATCCTTATATGCATCGCTGTATGCTCTTTCTGATTTGGCACCCTTTGCTGTAAGATAAACTTCTGTATAAATGTCAGAGGAAAATTCTGATTGCTTAACAATGATAAATCCAGATAATGTTCCAGTTTCAATTGTTGTGCTTCCTCTTGATCTTGACAGATATTCTGCTGATCTTCCAATAGCTGTGATCTTATATGTCGTATCATTTAAGGTATCTTTAAGATCATCCTCTGTTCCTGAAGATAACTCCAAAATATCTCCAATTTTTAATCCATTCTGAGTCGCATACCATTCATCCACAAGGCATTCCCCTGACTTCTTCGGGAGCTTTCCTTGTACGATCGTAATCTGGTTTAATTTCTTCGTCTCTGCCACGACTTTCACTGCGTGTTCGTCGTCACTTCCCTGCTTCTTTGATATAACATCTGTAGAATGACCGCCTTCGATATCCGCTGTTTTCGAAAGCTTCTTCATCGATTCCAGATTCTCCTTAGATATTCCCAAAGTTCCCATCACTTTCACGTCCATAAGTTTCGAATCATCAAACTGATGGTCTGCTGTGATATGCATATCTTTCTGTGTTACACGGATACCTGCATAAAATGCAACCCCAAGTACCACAATAAAAAAGATGGACAGAAATCTTGGAAGCGTACCTGTGATCGTTCTGTATATATCTTTGTGTAATGCTGTCTTTTTCATACGCACTTCCCTGCCATTCTTTCTACCATTCAATCGTTTCCACCAGCTGTGGATTGTCATTTATCGTAATGTTACTGATCTTTCCATTTTTCATCTCGATCACACGGTCTGCCATTGGTGCAATTGCAAGGTTATGTGTAATAACCACAACTGTTTTACCTTTCTTATGACAAGTATCCTGAAGTAATTTTAAAATGGATTTTCCTGTCTGATAATCAAGTGCTCCTGTCGGCTCATCACAAAGTAGTATCTTGGGATTCTTAGCAAGCGCACGCGCAATGGATACTCTCTGCTGTTCTCCTCCAGATAACTGTGCCGGAAAGTTATTCAGTCTGTGTCCAAGTCCTACATCTTTCAGTACTTCTTCTGCATCCAGTGGATCTTTGCTGATCTGAAGTGCTAATTCCACATTCTCTGTTGCAGTCAGATTCGGAACCAGATTATAAAACTGAAAAACGAATCCGATATCGTCTCTACGATACCCTGTCAGCTGTTTTTTATTCCATTTGGAGATATCTTTTCCATCTACAAAAACAGCGCCACTGGTTGCAGTATCCATACCACCTAAAATATTCAATACGGTAGTCTTTCCTGCACCACTGGCGCCAATGATCAAGGCAAACTCACCCTTATTCACCGTAAAATCAATCCCGTCTACGGCTTTGGTGATCACCTCTCCTGTCTTATATATTTTCTTTACATTTTCTAACCGAATCAATTCCATAAATATGCTTCTCCTTTATAAAGAATTTTACCATATTTTGATTGATTCAGCCAGTCTCTTACTTAAACTGATTTAATGAATCATTATACTCATATCCAATGGATGAAAGTTTCTGTTTTATCTCATTTTCATCAAGATCAAGTGCTTTACACAGGTCCTCAAAGGAATCATAAAAATCCCTTAACTGGGTGTTAATATAACTTAGTAACATAACTGGGTCTTTTGGTATCATCTTTGTGTCTCCTATAAGATATTACTTAAGAAATTAGTTGCTGACCCTGCTGCACTTCCTAATGCAGAGAATACAAATTCTTTCATAATGAAATATGCTACAATTGCTCCTACGATCTCAACGATCAATGCGATGTAAGCAACTGCATTCTTATTTACACCAGGATAACTCATCATTGCCACCATACTATAAATGAATGTCAGTACGCTTCCAACCAGCACGATCAAAACTGCAAACTGGTACATTCCAAGCAGTAATCCTAAAATTGCAAGAATCAATGCTAAAATTGATCCTAGAGATCTCATTCCAACAATCTGGCATGCCTGAAACCAGTTGATCTTTGCATGACCCATTGCATTCATAAGTCCGAGAATAACACCTGAAATAATCAGAGATACGACAATTGACAAAATAACTCCATATCCAAAAAACTGTCCAAAAGATGGTGTCTGTCCCACATATCTTGACACTCCTAAAAAAGAGCTTACACCATTCAACGCTGTTGAAACGATTTTCTGAACAAATACATACAAATATAATCCTGCTAAAAGTGCCTGAATTCCCATAAGAATCAGCCCGTTTTTACTGTTTTCATCTGCGACAGAAGATGCAAAACCTGTGCTTGGATGTTTGATCATCTCTAATGCTTGTGTAAAGAAATTCTTTGTCATGGCTGCTACATCACTCTGATTTTGTTCAGATGCTGGGCCTTCATAATTGATTTCTTCATAGTTTGTATACTGCTGCTGTGTCTGCTGGCTTTCTGCCTGTGCAGTTTCTGACTGATATGCATTTTCCTGTGTATCTTCTGCATTCTGCTGTGTACAGATACAAGGCTGTCCGTTAATTAATTTTCTTCCACATTTTGTACAAAAGTTTGCCATAATATTCTCCTCTCTTCTCTTTAGTAATATGAAGCCGTATCGATCAGCCATTTTCCATTTTTCCTGATCATTCTAGCTACACCACTGATCTTCAATGTCTGTGTCTCATATCTATCCCATATTTTATATTTATAATCTCTTGAACCACTGACTGCAACAAATACACCATCTGCAACCGTGTTATAAGATGAATCCGAACTTGTTGCCTGACATTTTGTTAATTTTACACTTCCAAGTGATTTTGCATCACTTCCATAATACCAAATAGAATCACATAATCTGACTCCATAATTTTCTGCGGCTTCTGTTGATGTAAAATAAGATGTAATACCTGCATTTCCTTTGTCTTTGATCTTAGCTTCTGTAATCTCCGGCATATAACTCTTTAACGCTTTTGCAGCTTCCGTTTTTGCTGTTCCTGAATACTGCACGACATTCAATGGATTGTCATCATTTGTATTGAACGTATAGCTGTCCTGATCAAATAGACCATCCGCTCCTGAAAATGTAAGCTTATGTTTTCCTGCAAACATTGTTACGTTATATGTATTTTCTGATGTATCTTCTGGAACCTTTGCTGCAATTCCATCGATTTTTAAAGTAACACCTGGCATTGTAAATAATTTTACGCTTTCTGTTGCCAATCCTGTATCTGTAGCACTTGTTACTTCATATTTATCAAAAAACAGGAAATTCTTCTTTGCTGATTTTGCGATATGAATCTCAACTTCATCAGAACCTTTCTTTGCCTGATATACATATTGTCCGGCATAAGTTCCATAATTCACATAACCACCAGTTGGTGTTGATAAAGTCTTTGTCTCATTCTGATCCATTGTCTTTTCAAATGCTTCTTCATTGATAAATGTATCTTCTGACAAATTAAACTTATCATAGATATTGGACCATTTCTTATTATTATAATCTTTTACAAACTGATTCGCTGCTGCCTCTGGACTGCTTTTGCTGTTTCCGATATAAAAAAACGCTGCGATCAGAACGACTAATACTGCAACTTCAGCAATGACGATCTTCTTGGCTTTGCTGCTAAATCCTTTAAATAATCCTCCACTCTTTGCCGGTGCTTTATTTGGTGCTTGATTCGGCTGTACTGGTCTTGATTTTTGTGTTTCATTCTGGTCTGCTGTCTTCTGGCTTTCTGTCTGCTGATTTTCTGACTCCAACGGTTCCATTCTCATTCCACATTCTCCGCAGAACATATCTCCGTCTTTTACTTCACTTCCACACTTTGGGCAAAACATATTTTCTCTTCTCCCTTCTCTTTTTTATCTAAGTCCACGTTTCTTCAATTCTGCTGCCATTGTATCTACATTTTTCTTCTCGTATTTATTCAAAGAAATACTGTCCTGATCATCCACAGTACCGTTATACCATGCTTTCTTTTCAAAACGTTCTTTATTAACCTTTTTCGTAAATTTTAATCCATGTCTTGCATAGATTTCATTCACTGCATATTGAAGTTCGCTGTCAGATAATTTCTTTATGTCAGATTTGCTGATATATTCTGTATCGGCATCTGGAAAAACATATCCATCATCGGCATCCATGATCTCACTTGCTGACTTTGTATCACTATCAGATGCTTCCGTTGTTGTTTGTGCTTCTGTTGTGTTGTCGTCTGTTGAATCAGCCACGTTCCCATCCCCAACATCTTTTCCTTCATTATTTTTCTTGTTATTTGTTTCTTCCTGTACGGCATTTTTCAATGATGTACTGGCGCTTTCATTGTCTGTTGTGTCTCTGCTTGTGACCAACATGGCAATTAGAATAAACGCTACGACTGCGATAGCTGCAGCAAGTACTGCAATTACCTGTTTTTCATTTTTCTGCATTTTTCTCTCCTTCTCTTTGGTAATATCTGTCAACTCCATCTGCAATTCCTTCTGCAAGCATTGTCTGATAATGACGATCTGATAACTTCTGATCTTCGTCTGGATTTGACATAAATCCCATCTCTACGATTGTTACAGGAATCTTACTCCAGTTGATCCCTGTCATCTCATCTGTCTGTGTTACCCCACGATTTTTAGCACCTGTTCTGCGGCACAAAGTACTAACTACACATTCAGATAATCTCTGACTGTCTGCTGCAATTACCTTGCAATAAGGATTGGATGAAGTAGGACTCATTGTTAAAGCTCCATTTGCTGACTGTGAATCTGCACTATTGCAATGGATCCTAAGTAAAATACCAGCACCACTTTCATTTGCCATCAAAGCTCTTTTTTTGTTGCTTAATGATACATCATTAGTCTCTCTGATCATATAAACATCATATCCTCTGGCGATCAATTCACTCTTAAGCTTTAATGACACTTCTAAATTTACCTGATATTCTGTTCTCTTCGTAACGACTCCTTCCGTTCCTGAAGATACCATTGGCTTTGTCTTGTCAGCACCTGGTCCGATCGCTTCCTGTTCACTCATCTGTTTCTTTTGATGTCCTGCGTCAATTGCGATCTTTATACGTTTTTCCTCTTTGGGCAGTGTTGTTGTCTCTTTCTTATTTTGTGTCGTCTTCTGAGACGCTTTCTGTGTTGTCTTCTGCTTAATGATCTCTGTCCGCTTCTCTGTTGTCTTCTCTCCTGCTTTCTTATCCTGTGTGATCACTTCATCATCTTTGCAGCCCACACAAAAAATACTAAGCATCACACAAAGGATCAGAACTTTCCATATCTTTTTCATACTTATCCCTCTTTCGTTTCGATTTATGGTTCGACTACTTTTAATTCACCTGTTACTGAATCCATAACGTATCCTGAAATCTTTATATCTTTTGGAATCAGTGGGTGTTTTCGAAGCATTTCCACAGAATCTTTTACAGAACTTTCTACACAGTCAAAACCTTCTAACCATGTATCAAAATCAACTCCACAGTGACGGATCAGCTCAATCTTCTCCTCATCGATTCCGCGCTCCATCATATGTCCGATCATCATCTCACTGTTGATATGCTGTACTCCACAGTCTGTATGTCCGATCACCATGACTTCCTCAATGCCTAGCTCAAATATACCGACTAAAATACTTCGTACCACACTTCCGAATGCATGACTTACAACTCCTCCTGCATTCTTAATGATCTTGACATCACCATTTTTAATTCCAAGTGCTGCTGGTAAAAGTTCAGTAAGTCTTGTATCCATACAAGTAAGAATCGCAATCTTCTTATCAGGGTACTTACTTGTCTTATACTGTTCATATTTTTTCTCTTTTACAAATTCCTGATTGTATTTTAAAATCTCATCAATCATCTTATACTCTCCCTTCTATAAAGTAATATCAGCAGTCTTTCCTTTACATGCCTTAAGATAATCCTGTGTCGTAAGCTCAATCTGAATTCCATTCTTTCCACCACTTACAATGATCTTCTCCTGATCATTTGCACTTGCATCAAGAACTGTTGGATAATCTTTCTTCATGCCAATTGCTGTACAGCCTCCACGAATATATCCTGTGATCTTATTGATATCTTTTACATGGATCATCTCAACAGATTTCTCCCCCGCTGCCTTTGCAGCTTTCTTAAGATCAAGTTCCTTATCGATTGGAACTACAAATACAAAATATCCTCCGCTTTTTCCTTCTGTTACCAGAGTTTTAAACACTCTTTCATATGGTTCATTTAACATATCAGCGATCGTAATTCCATCGATAAATTCTTTGCACTCATAACGATGTACTTCAAATGGAATCTTCGCTCTCTCAAGCATTCTCATTGCGTTTGTTTTTGGTTCTTTCTTTGCCATTCTCCTGCTGCCTCCTTGCTGATTTATTTATCTAGCAAACATATGTTATGGTGTTCATTTTACACCACCTTTGCACATTATATCATATTTTTTCATATATTGAGAGTAAAAGATATTCCGAGGATATTTTTATGCCAGAAATACAAAATAAAAATCTTGTCGATCAAGGCCATTTAAAAATACAGGTAACTTCAAGCATCGGATCAGTTCCCATTCCTGATGCTTCGATTGAAATTTCTTACACTGGCGATCCTGACTCTGTTCTTGAAACAATAAATACAGATGAAAATGGCCAGACTCCTGTTATTGATCTTCCGGCACCACCAGTCGAATACAGTATGTCACCAGGAGAAAACCAGCCTTATTCTGAATATAATTTAAGAATCCGTTCCAAGGATTATGAATCCGTCACGATCTCTGGTGCACAGATTCTCTCTGGTGTCCAAGGTCTTCAATCTGTTTCCTTGATTCCTGAAGAAACCAGTATTTCTACAGAAGAAAATCCTATTGTGATCGGTCCTCACACTCTGTGGGGCAATTATCCACCGAAAATTGCGGAATCTGAAATTAAGCCTGTTAATGAAACTGGTGAGATCGTCTTAAGCCGAGTTGTAATTCCAGAATACATTATTGTTCATGATGGTTCTGTTGGTGATAAGACTGCACAGAATTATTATGTGCGTTATAAAGATTACATCAAAAATGTTGCTGCCTGCGAAATTTATTCTACCTGGCCTCGTGCAACTCTTGAAGCAAATATTCTTGCGATCATGTCATTTACTTTGAATAGAGTATATACTGAATGGTATAGAAATAAAGGGCATGACTTTACGATTACATCTTCTACAGCTTATGACCACAAGTTTATTCCTGGAAAGACAACTTATGATTCTATTAATACGATCGTTGATGAGATTTTTGCAGATTATCTGTCCAGACCGAATGTAAGACAGCCGATCCTTACGCAGTATTGTGATGGAAAGAAGGTTTCTTGTCCCGAATGGATGACGCAGTGGGGTTCTAAATACTTAGGTGATCAGGGTTATGCACCGATTGAGATTTTGAGATATTATTATGGAGAAAGTATGTATATCAATACCGCCGAACAGATTTCTGGGATTCCATCTTCCTGGCCGGGATATGATTTGATGATTGGGAGCAGCGGAGATAAAGTTCGTCAGATGCAGCAGCAATTAAATCGGATTGCGCGGGATTATCCTTCTCTTCCTACGATTGCTGCGGATGGTGTATTTGGAGAATCTACAGCTAATGCGGTTCGAAAATTTCAAAATGTCTTTGGGCTGCCTCAGACTGGAATTGTGGATTATCCTACTTGGTATAAGATTAGTGAGATATATGTTGGAGTCAGTCGGATCGCAGAGTTGAATTCTTAGGTAACTTATTTTAAGCCCCACTAGGTCATCCATGTGGGGTTCAAAATTTTAGTCAATACATTTACAAAAAAGCCTGTGCATTTATATTTTGCACAGACTTTTTATCATCTTATTTACATCTCACAAGACACCTTTTTTTATAAAATGAAATTCCATAACACAAAACCTCATCATAAGTATCTTCAAATTCTTTCGCATACATCTTTGTATCAATCTGATCCAATGCTTTTTGACAATCTCTTTCCAGATCATCTAATTTTCTAGAATATTTTGCTTCAAATACTGCAACCTGTCCCGTCACATCATTGTAGATTACAATATCACTTCGTCCTTCTCCATGTTCCCTGTTAGACTCCACACTATAACCAGCTCCTGCAAAGATTCCTGCAAGAAATGCATGGTAGAAATCTTCTCTGTAATCATAATAACTGATCGTCATTCGAAGCAAGGTACTGATCTCTTTTGTCAACTTGTCCGTATCTTTATTCCACACAGCATCGAACAAAGCCTTTCGATTCATCACCCTTGTGCTGTCTTCAAACCATTTTCTTACCGTTGATTCAAAAATCTCTTTGATTTCTTTGTTTGGAATTCTTAGCTCAACCAATCCCTCTGCATCACATTCCCCTGCTTTTGTAAGATATCCGGTAAGATAAAGAATGCTCCACAGATTTTATCTACATCATCACTATCCAGCAAATACATATGCTGCTTGCATACCTCTGCCACAATATATTTAAGAAAATTAAATGCATTCTCAAATGTACTACCATACACATCTTTAAATGACAAAAACAAAGTCGGATACTGATTCATCCATCTTTCACAAATTGCTGTCTCCTTAGATATTTCAAGCCCCTCAAACAACTCCCTGCTATCCTTCCTAATATCCAAGAAACTATTCAACATGCTCATTGCCATCGTCTTCCCAAAACGCCTAGGACGAGTAATCAACGTCACCTGATCCATCTCACCCCGCAGCAACGTCTTAATCAAACCAGTCTTATCCACATAGTAATAATCCAACTCCCGAATCCTCTCAAAATCCGAAATCCCAACAGGAATATTTATCATCGCTGTCGAATTTAGTGTCCGCTACGTGCGAATCCGAGCGAGAGCGGGTTTGGGATGGTCAACTATTTATTTACATTCAAAATGCTGATAATCCTTAGAACTTCTCCAATTTCCACCCCAGCTAAATCCATATTTCTTAAAGATCTTATAAGCCGTATCATTCTTATGAATCATATAACGTTTATATTTTCCCTTGCACTTTGATGTCTTTCTCTGTTTATAAACCTTTCCATTCGAAGGAGAAACCTTATTTCCCTTTACCCATGGATTGATCCTTGGATTGATATCAATTGCTAATCCATAAGAATGATTAGACAATTTCTTCGTTCCACTGATCACACGATAATTAAACGCAGAAGTATTATTCGCAGACATAGACTTATTATCATTCGCATTATAATCATCGATCAGACGCATTCTCTGTATTCTGTATTTCTTCTGATATAATTCGTAAAATACCTTCACTGTTTTCTTTGCGATCTTCTTATTAACGATCAATTCACCATGCTTCACTTTTCCATCAAACCCATAATGAAGCACCTGAACATATCGAAGATCAGATAACTTAACATTCTTATTCTTACGATAAGACTTCCCCGTAATCCTCTTTTCAATCTTTGGAGAAATTGTCTCATAAGTAAAACCCTTTTTATATGTATATTTTGAAGCCGCATTTGCTGACTTCTTCTGTAAACAAACTGGTACCGCAACCACAGTAAGTGCCGTCAATGCAATCAAAGTCTTTAATTTCCATTTTGAATTATTCATATCCATTCTTCCTTTCCAAATTTTGATTTCATTATAACATAGTTTTCCCCATCTGTAGAAAAAGAAACACACACAAAATTCCTCAGCAATCACTATCCATTTCTATGTATCACCATATATTCATATTCATCTATCCATATTCCCAATAACCTACAGCCAAGAATATTTTAAATAATAACTGCCCCGTGACCGTATGAGCTCGTCGGTGCTTAATGAGCAGTGATGATTTATCATCGATGTCGAATTTAGCATCCGCTACGTGCGAATCCGAATGCAAATGGGTCACGGGGCAGTTATTATTTAAAATATTCATTGAAAGACTAAATTATTTACCATACACAACAAATTGATACTCAATATCAAAGTACGTCTCTTCTTCACTTTCTTTCACAAGTTTCCACTCTGGCATCTCATCCAGATTTGGAAAATAAGTATCAGCATCATAAGCAAAGTCTGTTCTTGTAACATACGCTTTATCACAGTATGGAAGCATCATACGATAAATACTCTCTCCACCGATAATAAAAATATCTTCATCTTTATATTCTTCAAGTTCATCTAATAATTCTTCCTTGCTTCCAACAACGATCGCTCCTTTGGCATCGTAGTCTTTATCGTGTGTTAAAACAATATTAGTTCTCTTTGGAAGCGGCATTCCATTTGGAAAGCTTTCTAAGGTTTTACGTCCCATAACAACAACTTTTCCTGTTGTCATCTGACGGAACATCTTCATATCATTGGGGATATGAACTAAGAGTTCATTATTCTTTCCGATTCCCCAGTTCTTATCTGCATTTACAATAAGGTTCATTTGTTTTCTCCTTCTTATATCGCAATTGGAATATCTTTGATCTGTTCTCCTGCCTGATAATCTTCGATCTTGAAATCATCTGTTGTAAATTCATAGAAATCTTTGACTTCTGGATTCAGTGTTACTTTTGGTGCAGGATATGTCTCTCGTTTGATCATTTCTTTAATAATCGGAATATGACGATCATAAATATGGGCATCTGCGATCACATGTACTAATTCTCCTGCTTCCATATCACATACCTGAGCCATCATATAAACTAAAGCTGCATACTGTACAACATTCCAGTTATTTGCTGCTAAAATATCCTGTGAACGCTGATTTAAGATTGCATTTAATGTCAGTTTATCATGTCCTGGCTTCTTTGTTACGTTAAATGTCACGCTGTATGCACATGGATAAAGATTCATCTCATGTAGATCCTGATGAACATAAATATTGGTCATGATCCTTCGGCTGTATGGGTTATTCTTAAGATCGTAGATCACACGATCTACCTGATCCATCATTCCCTCCTTGTATTGATGTTTGATTCCCATCTGGTATCCATAAGCTTTTCCAATGGAACCGTCTTCATCTGCCCATTCATCCCATACGTGACTCTTAAGATCATGAACATTATTTGATTTTTTCTGCCAGATCCATAATAATTCATCGATTGCTGACTTGATATATGTCTTTCTTAATGTCAGAGCTGGAAATTCTTTTGACAGATCATATCGGTTTACAACGCCAAACTGTTTGATCGTATACGCAGACTCTCCATCCGGCCAGTGAGGGCGGACTTTCTCGCCTTCTGTACTTGTTCCATTCTCTAAAATATCTTCGCACATAGATATAAATACCTGATCTGCATAACTCATTCTTTCTTATTCTCCTTTTCTTCTTCCTCACTATTTGTTGTAAGCATCTCAAATCTTCGTTTGAAAAATGCGATCTTACGGTCAAATACACCTAATCTGTATAAGTTGATCACAAACATTCCAAGGATCAGTGCCAGTAACATTCCGCCTAATCCTCCAAATTTCAGACCAACATAGATCAAAAAGATTGTTGTCAGCGCAGAAATTCCCATGCTGTCTCCCATCATCTTTGGCTGCAGAACCTGTTTTAACACTAAACAGATTGCGTACACGATCAGTAAGAGGATTGCTGTCTTGATATCGCCTGTGATCATCTTAAATATTGCCCATGGTATAATGACTGTACCTGTTCCAAGAATTGGAAATATATCGACAATTCCTACTAAAACAGCATAAATGAATGAATGTCCAATGCCTGCAACAAAAAATCCAATCCACAAAATTGCTATGATCACAACCATGATCTTTAACTGTGCAAAACAGTAGCTCACTAAAACTCCTACAGAATTCTTCATAAATACATCTATTTTATGTTTTACAAATCCTGGAATACATTTTTCATACCATGCAATGATCTTTTCTCGTTCTAGCGAGAACATATAAGCTGAAAATAACATAACGACAAGTCCCAAAAGTCCACTTGTCACACCTTTGGCAACTCCTCCTGCATGAGCTACCCCATAGTCTCCTGCAGATGTTGCTGCTTTCTTCAACAATTCTCCGATTGAACCACTCCACTGTTCAAACTGTTTTCCAAAGGAAGGTGGTAAAATACTTAAAAAATGTTCTATCTTCTTCTGGAAAATAATTCCCTGTCTCATAATTTCCTGTCTGATATCCGGCATATCTTGTACAAATCCGATGACCTGCAGTGCAATTCCTCTCACTGCAAAATACAAAACTGCAATGATTGCTGTTATAACAACTGCAATTAGTATCGCAGAACCAAATTTCTTTGGCAATTTTACTTTCTTCTCCAGATATTCAATCACTGGGTGTGCTATCATTGATATGATCCAACCAGCCACAAATGGCCACAAAAATGCCAGTGTCTTAGGCAATACAAAGATCAAAAGCAATGCTCCCGCGAGTATTACCAGTAATTCCATGATAATATCCAGATAAATCTCCCAACGTTTCATAATCGTATCACTCCTTGATGTAATTAGTATATCATTGAATTTTCATACCATTTTCCATCTCTTAAAGAACCATTATACGTTACAATCTCTTACTTGGCAATTCTAATCTCATCTTTCTCTCTGTCATAATAATATACATGATCTGATAAGATTTCTTCCCTATCCACAACGATACGATTTGTCTCTCTTACCATCCTGGCAAGTTCTTCTGGGGCTTTTGCATATTCATTATCTAATAAAATGATAACCTCATGAATACTGCTTGGCAGAATATAAAGATCATATTCCATATATTTTGCAAAATCCCTCAAAACATCTTTGTAAAGGATCACGGATGCTCCGTTCATATAATCTCCATTCGACATAACAAACAATGGAATCTCTTCTTCAATGATGTGAATTGGAAGTACAGACTGAATCTTTCTCATCACTGGTGGAAAAATCTTCTCTGTGTTCTCTCTAGCATCCTTCATCATCTGATCTTTTGAAATGCCCCACATCAAAAGTTCCTTGTTTCGGACTAATGCACTTGCCATTCCATCATGATTCCGGTACGCTGCCCATCTATAAGTTACTGCAAGATCTAAAAAGCGTTCATGTGGTGTATATTTGAGCAATTCCTTATTCTTCTCATAGTTAATGACCCTGTAGAACAGATTCTTTTTAATATACTCATAATCTGAAACTTTATCCTCATCAAGGTAAAATCCCACCTGGTGTCCCTGATAAACACTTGCGATCTCTCTCATCGTCTCTTCAATCGTCTGTCCTCTTAAATGATTACGATAAAATGGTTCAAGATATAATACTGGAAGCAGATAATTCTTCTGCTCTCCGATCGATAATCCCATCATAGAAACCTGATTGTTTTTCTTAACCCTCTGTACCATAACCTTCTGATCTTCCATCTCTGGAAGATACTTTAAAATATTCTTCTCTACATACAAATAAAATTCTTTCTCGCTTAACATGGCTTTCTCCTTCCTGTTGGCCGAAAACTCATGCCATAACCCCTTAATTTCTTATTTTCCTCACTTGTTCTCGTATGTAAATATTTTCCATATAATCATACAATATTTTCCAGTTAATTGCAAGAAAAAAAGAAATTTATTTTTCAAAATTCCTTTTTCCCCACAATGTCGCATTCTGCTTATAATAATTTTATTGTGCTGTAAATTCTTTTAGAAAATCAAGCAATGTTTCCATTTCTTTTCTTGTACCGATCGTGATTCTTAAATAATTATCGATTCTTGGCTGATCGAAATAACGAACATAAATCTTTGCTTTCTTCGCTGCTTCAAAAATCTCTTTAGCAGGAACACGCTCATGCGTAGCAAAGATAAAGTTTGCCTTAGAATCTGCAAAATTAAATCCGATCTTTCTCATTTCTATCTGGAACCATTCTCTTGTCTCAATAATTTTCTTTCTTGTCTCCTGAAAATATTCTTCATCTTCTAAGACAGCTGTTCCAAGAACGATCGATGGTTCATTCATTGTATAAGAATTGTAAGAATATTTGACATCGTTCATTGCTTTAATCAGTTCTTTGTTACCGATCGCATATCCGATTCGAAGTCCCGCTAACGATCTTGATTTAGAATATGTCTGAACGACTAATACATTGTCATATTTTCTTGTCAGTTCTTTTGCTGTGTCACCACCGAAATCAATATATGCTTCATCAACGATCACGACAACATTCTGGTTATGTTTGATGATATCTTCTACAACATCTAAGGATAAAAATGCTCCTGTTGGCGCATTTGGATTTGGGAACACAACTCCGCCATTTTCCGCATAATAATCTTCTTTCTGAATCTCAAATGCAGCATTGACTACTTTCTTCTCATATGGAATTCCAAATAATTCTGCCCATACAGGATAGAAAGAATATGTGATATCTGGGAAGAAGATTGGTTTCTTGCCGTTGAAAAATGTCATAAATGCAACAGCAAGCACATCATCAGATCCAACTCCTACAAACACTTCTTCTTTATCAAATCCATGATAAGATGCAATTGCTTCTACCAGTTTGGTTGCTGCAGGATCTGGATATTTGCGAAGATTTTTGATCTCGCTCATCGCTTCCTTGATCTTCTCTGATGGTGGATAAGGGTTTTCATTTGTATTTAACTTGATCACACCTTCTTCTTTTGGTTGTTCCCCTGGTGTATAAGGCTCTACTTTTCGTACATTATCTCTCCAGCTTTTCATGAAGGTCTCCTTTATCTGTATTGGCTTATTTGCGGTAATCGTCGATCAGTTTCTTAAATAATGGAAGGGCTTTTTCAATACGTTCTGTTGGTACGCAGTATGAAATACGCACATAACCTGGGCATCCAAAGCTGTCTCCAGGCACGATCAGAAGATCGTATTCTTTTGCCTTTTCACAAAATGCATTGGCATCTTCTTCTAATGCTTTCGGGAATAAATAGAATGCTCCACCTGGTTCTACGCATTCATATCCCATGTCAACTAATGCATTGTAGAATAAGTCTTTGTTCTTCTGATAAATAGAAAGATCAGAAGTTAAATCTACACATTCTCCAACAACTTTCTGATACAGTGTTGGCACACAGACATAAGAAAGTAAACGTGCGGATGCAATAAATGCTGGCAGTAAATTATCAAAATCTTCTGCTTCATTTGGTGCTACAATATAACCTACTCGTTCTCCTGGCAGTGATAATGATTTACTGAAAGAATATGCAACTAATGTATTATCATAAAAATGTGGAACATATGGCACTTCAAATCCATCATATGCGATCTCTCTGTATGGTTCATCAGAAATGATATAAATACTGTGTCCGTATTCTTTTTGTTTCTTCTCTAATAATGCAGCTAATTTCTCAATTGTTTCTCTGGAATAAACAACTCCAGATGGATTGTTTGGAGAGTTAATGAGGATTGCTTTGGTATGCTCGCTGATCGTTTCTTCTAATTCTTCAAAATTGATCTGGAATGCTTTGGTATCTGCAGAAATAACTCTTAATTTACATCCTGCTCCCTGTGCATAGACTGCGTATTCCGGAAAATGTGGTGCAAATGTAATAATATCGTCTTCTGGTCCATCAACTAATGTCTTAAAACAGATTCCAAGGGCTGCTGCTGCTCCGATCGTCATAAAGATATTTGCTGCTGTATAATTTGTATCAAATCTTCGATTTAAAGATTTGGCAATATTTTCTCTTACTTCTAACACTCCGGCATTGCTTGTATATCCGTGGATATCCACTGGATCAGATGTCTTTAACAGACGAAGTGCTGTCTTATCAATTTCTTTTGGTGCTGGAACACTTGGATTTCCGATACTGAAATCAAATACATTCTCTGCTCCAACTTCTTTTGCTCTTTTCATTCCATATTCGAAAATATCACGGATAACGGAATGCTGTTTGGATAATTCTACTACTTCTTTTGATAACATGATCTGTTTCTTCCTTTCTTTGCCATTAGTTTTATTTTACAAAAAAATGCAGAAAATTACAACAATCCTCGCTGATTGCTGTAATTTTCACTTCATTTTATTTGCAGATCATTTTATTCATCTAAAGCATCTCTTAAGCTCTTTGTAAATTCATAAACTTTTTCAGGACTTTCTTCGCCATATTGGCTGATCAGTTTCACGATCGCACTTCCAACAATAACACCGTCACAGTAAGTACTCATTTTCTTCGCCTGTTCTGGGCCTGAAATACCGAATCCTACAGCACAAGGAATCGTTGCATTTTTCTTGATGATTCCAAAGAATTCGTCAAAATCTGTTGTAAATTCATTTCTTGTTCCAGTCACCCCAATAGATGAAACACAGTATAGGAATCCTTCCGCATCTTTTGCGATCTTAGCGATTCGATCATGTGAAGTTGGTGTTACCAGGCTGATATTATCAACGCCATGAGCTGTCGCAATTGGCTGAATCTCGTCCTTTTCTTCGTATGGCATATCTGGAACGATCACTCCCTGAACCCCGCATTCATTACAAAGCTCAAAGAATCTCTCTGTTCCAAAACGATAAATTGTATTGATATACATCATCATGACAAATGGTGTTTCTTTAATCTCTTCTCTTAATTCTTTCACCATCTGAAAAATACCTTTTAATGTTGTGCCACCTGCAAGAGAATGCTGGCTGGCTTCCTGAATGACAACACCTTCTGCGATTGGATCTGAGAATGGAATTCCGATCTCGATCACGTCAGCGCCTGCTTTTACCATCGCTCTGATATTTTCTTTTGTTGTCTCATATCCATAATCTCCAGATACAATGTAAGTTACTAATGCCTTTTGTCCATTCTTTTTTCGATTCTCAAATGTTTCTCTAATTTTCATCTAACTGCACTCCTCTGTATCTTGCTACCTGATAAACGTCTTTGTCTCCACGACCGGACAGACAGATCACGACTGACTGGTCTTTGCTCATTGTTGGAACGATATCCATGGCTGCTGCCACTGCATGAGATGATTCGATCGCTGGAATCACTCCTTCTGTTTTAGATAAATATTCAAAGGCTTTGACTGCCTGTTCATCTGTAATACTTACATACTCCGCTCTTCCGATTTCATGAAGATGTGCATGTTCTGGCCCGATTCCTGGATAATCAAGTCCCGCAGAAATAGAGTATACAGGATCGATCTGCCCTTCTTCGTTCTGTAAGAATAAACTCTTCATTCCATGGAAAATACCTTTGCTTCCTTTGGCGATCGTTGCTGCATGATCTAAGGTATCAATTCCACGCCCAGCTGCTTCTGCACCGATCAGTCTGACACTTTCATCTGGGATAAAATCATAGAACATTCCCATCGCATTGGATCCACCACCAACGCAGGCAAAAACTGCATCTGGAAGTTTTCCTTCGACTTCTTTCATCTGTGCTTTTGTCTCTTCTCCGATGATCTTCTGGAAGTCACGCACCATGGTTGGATATGGATGAGGACCCATTACAGAACCGATGCAATAAAATGTTGTCTCAATATTTGTAGCCCAGTCTCTCATGGCCTCATTGATCGCATCTTTTAAGGTTCTTGTTCCGCTTTCTACCGCATGAACTTTCGCTCCAAGGAGTTCCATACGATAGGCATTTAAACTCTGGCGTTCCACATCTTCTGCTCCCATATATACAACACATTCCATATCAAATAATGCTGCAACCGTTGCTGTGGCAACTCCGTGCTGTCCTGCACCTGTCTCTGCGATGATCCTTTTTTTGCCCATTCTCTTTGCTAGTAAGATCTGTCCTAATACGTTGTTGATCTTATGAGCACCTGTATGGTTTAAATCTTCTCGTTTTAAATATACTTTTGCCCCGCCAAGATCTTTCGTCATCTTCTCTGCGTAATATAAAAGAGATGGACGGTTTGCGTAATCTCTGTATAACTGACGTAATTCAGATAAAAATTCTGGGTCATTTTTATATTTTTCATAAGCCTCATTTAACTCATTTACTGCATTCATTACGATTTCTGGTACATACTGTCCACCATACTCTCCAAATCTTCCTATTTTACTCATGTCTTCCTCCTGTTATCTGCATGATTTCTTTCATTTTTTTCAAATCTTTGTATCCATCCGTTTCGATCCCACTGGAAATGTCGATCCCATATGGATGAACTTTTTTTATGATTTCTTTTATATTGTTGCTGTGAAGCCCTCCTGCAATGAAAAATGGTTTGCTGATTTCTTCTTTTGGAATCAAGTTATAATTCATTACTTTTCCAGTACCTCCATACATATCTTTTTCTTCTGTAAATGTATCCAGTAACAATTTATCGACTGGAAGCTTTTCAGCTTCTTTGATATCGTTGGTATCCTTTACTCTGACAACTTTCCAGATTTCTTTATCTGTCTGTTGTTTTAACTGTTCAACGTAAGTATGATCTTCATCTCCATGTAACTGGATCACATCTAATGGAACTTGGTTTGCGATCTCTATGACTTTCTCAATTGTTTCGTTTACAAAAACTCCAACACTTAAGATATCCTGATCTAAATCTTGGTCAAATTCTTTTGCCTGCTGTCCTGTCACATATCGTTTGCTTTTCGGAAAGAAGATATAGCCGACTGCATCTGGTTTTACTTCATTTGCATATGCGATATCTTCTTTTCTTCTCATTCCACACATTTTTACTTTCATAAGCAACTCCGTAACTGTTCCATGGTTTCTTTGATATTGTCAGATCTCATAAATGTCTCACCGATCAGTACAGCATCGGCTCCCTGTTCTTTGACATTTTTCATATCATTTTCATCTTTCATTCCACTTTCAGAAACTAAGACGGCTTCATATGGAATGAGTGGTGCAAGTTTGCTTGTTGTATTGAGATCAACATCAAATGTCTTTAAGTTACGGTTGTTGATTCCAATGATGTCACATCCACATGCGATAACTTTCTTTAATTCTTCTTCGTTATGAACTTCTACCAGACAATCAAGGTCTAAGCTTTTTGCCAGATCATAAAATTCTTTGATCTTTTCTTCGGAAAGAATAGCTGCGATCAAAAGAATCGCATCAGCTCCGAGCACCTTTGCTTCGTAAATCTGGTATTCATCAAAAATAAAATCTTTTCTTAACATTGGGATATTTACTTTTGCTCTGATATCTGCAAAATATTTGCTGCCACCTTTGAAATAATGTTCCTCAGTTAAACAAGAAATCGCTGCTGCACCTGCCTCTTCATAGGCGATCGCTGTTTCCACCGGCCGAAAATCTTCTGTGATCACACCTTTGGATGGGGATGCTTTTTTGACTTCTGAGATCACGGATAATCCAGATTCCTTTAAGGCTTCTTTAAATCCATGATTTTTATTCTTGGAATTTAACGCCATTTCCTTCATATCTTGTGGCTCAATATTATCTTTTTCTCTCTGTAATTGTTCTTTTCGCTTTTCTACGATATCATCTAAGATCATATTTCACCTCATCTATCTTGCATTTGTATATGCAATAAACTGTTCTAATTTCTCATTTGCTTTTCCAGAATCGATCATCTTAGCTGCTAATTTCACCCCGTCTTTGATCGTTTCTGCTTTCCCGATCGTGTAAAGAGCTGCTCCTGCATTTAATAAAACGATGTCTCGTTTTGCTCCCTGTTCCTTTCCAGTTAAGATATCTTTTGTGATCACTGCATTTTCATCGGCTGTACCACCGACGATATCTTCTTTCTTCGCAAGTGTGAATCCTAATTTTTCTGGATCGATCGTGTATTCTTTGATCTCATCTCCATTGATCTCGCACACACTTGTTGTGGATGAGATTGAGATTTCATCTAATCCGTCGTCTCCGTATACGATCAACGCTCTCTTCACTCCAAGATTCTTCATAACATCTGCCATTGGACGAACTAAAGCTTTTTCATAAACACCTAAAACAATGTAGTTTGTCATTGCTGGGTTTGCTAAAGGTCCTAAGATATTAAATACAGATCTTACTCCAAGCTGTGCTCTGACTGGTCCAGCGTATTTCATGGAACCGTGATGTGTCTGTGCAAATAAGAACGCTGCTCCAACTTCATCCAAACATTCCTTACTTTCTTCTGATGTTAATCCGATCTTTGCTCCCAAAGCTTCTAAGACATCGGCTGCACCGCTCTTTGAAGATACGCTTCGATTTCCATGTTTTGCAACTTTAGCTCCTGCTGCTGCGATCACAAAGGATGATGTGGTGGAAATATTAAAGCTGTTTGCAAGGTCCCCACCAGTTCCTACGATATCGATCGCTTCTGTTTCTTCTGGAATGATCGCTGCTTTAGCTCTCATAACTTTCGCAAATCCTGTGATCTCTTCTGGTGTTTCATGATTCATCCGAAGACCTGTTAGGAAACTTCCCATCTGTGCGTCAGTCGCATTTCCTGACATGATGCAGTCCATCGCTTTATAAGCTTCTTCTTCTGTCAAATGATTTCCTTCTACGATTTTTGCTAAAAATGGTTTTAATGTTTCTTGATTGACTGCGCTCATAGTTTCCTCCTTTGTAGAATCTCCAAGTCTGATTCCTGCGATGTTTGTTAAAAATTTTTCTAAGATCTTCATTCCCATTTCGGTTAAGATGGATTCTGGATGGAACTGAATTCCATAAACCGGATATTCTTTGTGGCACACTGCCATGATCTGTCCTTTTTCATCTCTTCCGATGATTTCTAATTTATCTGGGATTGTTTCGTCGTCAATGATCAGTGAATGATATCTTGCGGCATATATTTTATCTTCTAATTCTTCGAATAAAGGATTTTTATTATCGATTGTGATCTCGCTCATTTTTCCATGCATCAATTCTTTTGCTGGAACAACTTTTCCACCATATACTTCTCCAATCGCCTGATGTCCTAAACAGATCCCTAAGATTGGGATATCTTTTCCAAATGTTTTGATCACATCTTTTGAAATTCCAGCACTATCTGGATATCCAGGTCCTGGGGAGATAACAAGTGCTTCTAGGTTTTGTAAGTTTTTGATCTCTTCAATTGTGATCTCATCATTTCGTACCACCTGAATCTGTGGATACAAAGATCCGATATACTGATATACGTTATAAGTAAATGAATCATAATTATCTATCATTAAAATCATAACTTTGCTGCCTCCTTCACTGCATTTACAACAGCTAATGCTTTATTCTTTGTCTCCATAAATTCTTTTTCTGGAACGGAGTCGTTGACGATTCCAGCTCCTGCCTGTACATATCCTTTTCCATCTTTAAATACAACTGTTCGGATTGCGATACAAGTATCAATATTTCCATCAAATCCAAGATATCCGACGGTTCCACCGTAAACACCTCGTTTTTTGTTTTCCAGCTCATCGATGATCTCCATCGCTCTTACCTTTGGCGCTCCAGATAAGGTTCCTGCTGGTAGAACGCTCATCAATGCATTGATTTGATTTTCGTCATCTCTTAATTCTCCCTGTACATCACTGACTAGATGAGTGACTTTGGAATATTTCTCAACTGTCATAAAGTTTTTGACTTCTACTGTTCCGAACTTGCTGACTTTTCCAACATCATTTCTTCCAAGATCGACTAGCATTGTGTGTTCTGCTCGTTCCTTTGGATCATTGACTAACTGTCTAACCAACATATCGTCTTCTTCTTTTGTCTTTCCTCTTGGAACCGTTCCTGCGATCGGCTTGGTTGCTACGATTCCATTTAAGACACTGACTAGCTTCTCTGGAGAAGCTCCGACGACCTGATAGTCGATGAAATCGAAGAAATAAAGGTATGGAGATGGGTTTGATGTTCTTAAGCATCGGTAAACATCAAATGGATCAACGTCTGTATCTATCTCAAATCTCTGGGATAATACGACCTGGAAAATGTCTCCGTTTTTAATATATTCTTTGGCTTTCTTTACATTTGCTTCGTATTGTTCTTTTGTAAGATTTGATACCACTTTGGCTTTTGCTGGTGTGAATCTGTCTTTGGAAAGTGATACCGGGCGTTCCATCTTGTGAAGGATCAATTCTGCTTTGTCTTCTAATTCTTCGTATTTCTGTTTTATATTATCTCCTTTATGAATGTTCTGAATGATCACGGCTTTGTTTGCTAAATGATCGAATGCAATGATCTCATCGTACATGCATAAGTGGCACTCTGGCATATTCAAGTCATCTTCTGGAACATTTGTTAATTTCTTTTCCACTTGACGGATCATGTCATATCCAAAATACCCGATCAGTCCACCTGTTAACTTTGGATAATCTTCCATCACTGGAGATTTGTATTTCTCGATCAGATCACTTAGGTACCTCATCTGGAATTCTTCTTTCTGTTTCACTCCATTGACTTCT
Organism: Anaerostipes amylophilus; assembly: GCF_025567365.1. Classification (NCBI taxonomy): domain Bacteria; kingdom Bacillati; phylum Bacillota; class Clostridia; order Lachnospirales; family Lachnospiraceae; genus Anaerostipes; species Anaerostipes amylophilus. The sequence continues at coordinate 59,567 of NZ_JAOQJG010000008.1, forward strand.
AATTCTTTTCCAGAAATTTTAATCTCTGATCTTGGATTGATCCCGATGAAAGAATATCTTCCCCACTGGTCTTTATTTTCCACACTCTCAAGCATGAAACATGGGGTTCCTTGTTTTCTTAATGCCTGGAACATACGGATCGGTGTCATATAATCTGCCAGTACTTCGTAAAATACAGGTACAATCTGATATTCTTTTAATAGTTCTTCAACTTTGTTTAATGTCGGATATAACATATCTGCCTCCTGATCAAAATTTATCGCCGTGGTTTTATTTTTCATAGTTTGTATATCTGTATACTATGATTTATAGATAGGGCCGTTTTGCATAAGCAGTACATTTTCTTTTATTTATGAAATAAAAAAGGCCCATCGTTCCTACTACTAGGGACGATAGACCGTGGTGCCACCCATATTCAAGAAATATCTTCTGATCTTCTCTTCTTGCTAAAATATCTTAGAAAATATCTCTCCTCACTTAAGATACTCCGCTTTGTTCGATAATAAAAAGCTTTTATATCTCGTTCCCGTAACGTGGGATAACGGCGACAGTTACTAAGTTTCATAAACAGTTCTCTGTGCTCCTCACAAATCCATTCGCTTATCACATATCTATGACCTTCCAGCAATCGGTCACTCTCTGTAAGACTGTTTGATGAGCTACTTACTTTTGTTCATTGGATTTATCACTTTAACTTGTTAAATACTTGTTTATATTATATGAGTCGATTTTTTATTTGTCAAGAATTTTCTGATTATATTTTTTAATTCATTAAAATTTCACAAATCTCCTCTCTGCTTTTCTCTGGATTAAAAAAGACAGGAGCCCACGAAACTCCTGTCCTAAATACTCATTCATTATAGCGTAAGTAACCAAATCTCACTGTTATATTTCTATTCCTACAATCCTGATAATGTTCTCATAACAAGATCTACATCTTTATTCTCTAACTCCTGTATGATATGTAAATATGTCTTCTGCGTTGTCGTCATGCTTGCATGTCCTAATCTTCTTGCCACACTTGCAATGGATACTCCTGCGAATAACAACAAAGAGGCGTGAGTATGACGAAGTCCATGAATAGATATTTCGGAGATTCCACATTCTTTACAATGTCTTGAAAGTATATTATTTACTGTTGAATTGTATATCTTTGATTCTCCTACAAAAATTGGCTGGTCTTGTGGTAAATTCTTGATCAATTCTGAGAACTTTACCACAATCTGCCAATCTATTTGTATCTTCCTTACAGATGATTTATTTTTTGTTGGAAGAAATCCGCCTGCTCCTTTGTAGTCCCATGTTTTGCTGATGGATAGTGTCTGTCTTGAAAAATCAAAATCTTCTGGTGTGATCGCAAGTGCTTCTGAAAAACGCATCCCTGTTTTCGCTACCAGTAATAAAAACCAATCCCAATCTGGTGTCTCTTTTAGTTCTAAATCTGCTAACAATGTATGTAATTCAAATTGATTCAGATATTTAATCTTCTTTGCTCTTGGTGTCTTGCCCTTGATGATCGCTTTTCTTGTTGGATCTCTTTTGATCATTCCTTCATCCAATGCATCAAGGATCGCTCCTTTCAGCTGATGATGAAAGTCAAGAGTTGTCTGGCGTTCATGTTCTTTGGCGTAATCGTTTAGTAATTGCTGGTATGCCGTTCTTGTTAATTCTTCTACTTTTAATTCTGGAATCAATTTTTCAAGCCATTTCTGTGTCATCAGATATTTTGCCATGGTTGCTTCTCTGATCGCACCTCTTTTATAGATTTCAATCCATTGTTTGTAGTATTCACAAAAAAACTGTGTTTTATCCATATCATTTTGCATAAGCTACCTCCATTTTTATTACTTACGCTGATAATGATCTGGATTTTTAAATAAAATGCTAGCTTATCATAAATGGCTCTATCTCTTCATCCAATGTCTTTCTCAATTCCTCAAATAATTTTGCATAGTATTTAAATTTTGGAATCGCCTTTTCCTGCGCTTTCTTATAACTTGCATAATCTACAGTTGTTCTGATCGCACTTTCATTTGGAATTTCTCCATTTCTGTAATGTGTTGCTGCATACATGATATCTTCTTTGGATGCAAACCAACGGTAACAGAAATCTGTGATGACCTGATCAATACAGTCTTGTTTTGTGTCTTCGACAATATGTAAAATGGATTGTCCCTTATATTTTTCTTCATCTTTCTCAATTTCTGTGATCAAATCTGACATAATCTGTGCAATCTTTGGATTTTCTTTATTTAATTCTTCTACATACTGTTTTACTTCATCAATCTTTTTCTGTCGTTCTTCTGGCGTAATTTCTTCCGCTTCATCATCTGGTGTAACAATATTCTGGATCAAATGAATGATGTATTCATAGTCAATCTTCGTGTTACTGTATGCCATCAATTCATAGTCTTCATCAATAACTGTATCTTCTTCCTGTCCTTTTGGATCCCGATCTGCTTTTTCTGCTTTAATTTCTTCTATCACATTGAAATAATGGCCTGCATAATCATCATATTCTTCTGGTGTGATGTTATATGTTTCCATCATGCTGTCATCATATCTTGTAAATGATTTCAACTGAGCAAATAAACGGTCAAACTCCTGAAATGCTTTAGCAAATATCTCTTTTTCTTTTAATGACATTGTTGGAATCTCTTTCGGTGTCTCTGCTACAACTCTCAGTGCAGATAATGATTTACGGAATGCCGGTTCGATTTCATCCCATTCCGCTAATAATGCGTCTTTCGTTCCTCCAGCAGAATACAGTTTTACTGCATGATCCACTCTCTCTTTAAATAGTTTTGGAGCTTGGAATGTTACAATCTGCCCATATGTCTTGTTTTTATCATAAATACGATTTGTCCTTGAAAATGCCTGAATTAGGTCATGTGGTCCCATTGGCTGTCGGTCAATAAACATCGTTGACATACATGGTGCATCAAATCCCGTTAACAGACGGTCTACTACAATGACTAAATCTAACTGTTCTTTTCTGCTTTGATATTTTGAATCTTTTCTTGCAAGTCTTTTATTTAGATTCGCATTATATCCCTGAATCTGTGCCAGATCATATTTTGTTCCAAACATCTCATTATAATCATCCAGAGAACCCTGCATCTTTTGTTGATTTACATGAGAACCTTCTTCATTTTCTGTTACTGAATATGTAATCGCAAACTTTGGAAAATCTGGAAGTATCTGTTTCATTTTTTCGTCAATCTGAAGTGATGTTTTTCCTTTTTTCACACGATTTAATAAGTCATAATATCGCTGTGCCATTTGAATAGAACTGGTTGTCAAAAGTGCCTCATAGGTCTGCCCTCTTCCATTTTGGAATCCTAATTTGTAGTAACATTTATTCAAAATATGATCCAATACTTTTAGCATATGTGTTTCATTTTCATATGCACTGACATCTGTTTCATCCGTCATCTGTTTAGGACCATTATGTTCTACCTGAAATCCTAAAACTGCACCATCATGAATTGCATTTTGAATCGTATATTTATGCAGACGTTCTCCATATAACTCTTCTGTTGTACGTGGTAAATCTCCTTTTTGTGGATATGGATTTTCTGCAAATCTTGGTGTTCCTGTAAATCCATACCATAGTGATCTTCCAAAAAATCTTTCAATTGTTCTTTTCGTTCCTGGAGTCACTGCTCTATGACATTCATCCACTACAAATGCAATTCTCAGATTTTTCATCTTTGTGTATTCCGGAGTTCCTTCTTTTAATCGTTTTGTGATCAGAATCTGTAATTTCTGAATCGTTGTAACAATCACCTGTCGGTCTGCAGATTTCAGTTTCTTCTTTAGATCATTTACATTGTCTGTTTCATCTACATCAATCAGATCATTGTTTGCATAAGCCTGAAATGCCATTGTTGTCTGTGTATCGAGATCTTTTCGGTCGATCAGGAAGATTGCTTTATCAATCGATGGAATATCCATCAGTAGATTTCTTGTTGTTTTATAAGATGTCAATGTTTTTCCTGAACCTGTCGTATGCCAGATAAACCCTGATTTCCCATTCTTAGAGGCTTCTCTGACTGCTTCAATCGCATGAATCTGATATGGACGTAGTAAGATCAAACGTTTTGCATCTTTATCTAATACTGTGTATCTTGCGATCATTTCATGGGCTTGTGGAATACTTAATACACTTTTTGCAAAATCTATGTAGTCCGATACTGGATTATTTTCTTGATCTAACCATCCACTGACAAATTTCTCATTTAATTCCGTATCACTTGCTGCAGAAAAATATTTTGTATTCACTCCATTACTAATAACAAACATTTGAACTGCGGAGAAAATCCCTGTAAATTTACCTTCTCCAATGTATTTTTTAATCTGTCGAAAACCATCCATATAGGAATGTTGTTTGTTTTTTAATTCGATATGGATCATTGGAAGACCATTAATCAAAAGTGTAACATCAAATCTTCTGTCCCTTGCTGGCATGTTGCTGTTTTCGTCTGTGTTTAATGCACTATACTGGTTAATTATTTCATAGACACTGCTGCCACCTGCTATATGTTCGTGATTCATAACAACGAGATGTAAACGTTTAGTATCTCTCTGAACATGGACTTGCACTTTTCCATTTTCTCCTACTAACCATTCTCCTGCTTTATAAAAGGAGGAAAACTGTAATTGATTCTTTACCTGTTCAAATTCCTGATCTGATAGAGGTTCTCCATCAAGGCGATCTTTATTGTTTTGCTCTAAAATATATCTAAAGTTTTCCCATAGGTCTGCTTCTGTTTTCAGATCTTTACGATACGTCCACTGTGAATCACCGTAAACTAACTGTTCGATGAGTTTTTGCTCTATCATTGATTCTAATTCCGGCATGGTGTCCTCCTTTTTTGTATCTTGATTGTCGAATTTTTGTTTATTTGAAAATGTTTTTAATATTTATTTATATATTTTTATTATGAATTGATTGTGTTTTCTGTTTGTATGTTCAAATTTTATTATTTTTTGAATGTTTTTACTTGCACTGGTGAAGGGTGATAAGGTGGTCAAGGTTTTTAAAATACACTCCAATTCGCATCTGCTCTTCCATATCTGTTGGCATCATTAATTCTAATCTTTTCAGTTCGCTTGCTTTCACCAGAGGTTGCCCAGTACCAAATGAAAGTCTCTTAATATCGAACCGAATAAGCAACTGATAGAGAAATTCTATATTCTGTGATGCCTGTATAAATACCGTATTATCGCTGATTTTAACCTTTCCCGCATGCCGATATAAACTACCTGCATTTGCCCCCACACGAGCTGTCAAGATAAAATCTCCTTCATAATCATACTCATCATCATATCCAATCACAGAAGTAGAACCGAGAATCGGATACTCACCAGACGAACCTTCTTTATCAAATTTACTCTTACCAGTATCTACAGAATCAACCACATCTGACAACTTACGCTGTTCCCAAAAGTTCGTCTAATTACAGCCTTTTCCTAACCTCCATAAGTGCATAACCCAGCAGATTTTGACCTCTCCACTGCGTTATATCAAATCGTTTCAGATCTTTCATAGATAATCCTATTCCCCATATTCGATCCTTCACTGCACATTCTGCTAAAATTGCTGTTTTTGTTTCTTTTAATTGCTTTTTTAATTCTTCATTCTGTGAAAACTTAGCAACTAATCCCTCATATACCACAATCTGACGAATTCCATTCCATATGTGATCATTATAATTTCTTACTTGTCTTCCCAATTGCTTTATCTTTGCTGAATCTTTTGTCTGTAATATCTCTTTGGCAATCGTCTGATCTTGAAATGTTATTGCTTTTTGGTACATCATAAACTGTTCCATGGATGAAAATTTCACATGATCTACTATAAATTTAGATTCATACCAATTGCTTAAATAACCATTCTCCTCATCTGGATTATGAAAACATATAATTTCCATTATATTTCCCCAACTTTCTGAACCGCTAAATCCAAATCCAAATCATGCAATCCATAATATGCTTTTTTTAAAAAATCCACATTAATTTTCTGATTTACTTCCGCACTTGGTATATTGTAATACCATTGATAATATGCATAGAATTCTCCAATCCAATCTGGCATAAAACCTTCCATTGCTTTTCCTTGTTGTAAAGAATAATGTTCGGTTTCTTTAAAATATTCCCATAATTCTTTTGCATCCATTGTATTTACATAGGCTTTTGCTTGATCTATACTTTGCCTTGTTTTACTTGTCATATATGCGTTGATAAAGTCTTCTGTATCCTTATCTGGATAGGTATTTGCTACATAATCAAATAATTTTCCTTGATTTTCTACTACGTCTCCTAGATAGACATCTGAATATGCTCTCATCATTCTCACCTCTTACAACAGGGTACTAAATACTTTTGTTACTTCGTTTGCATCTGAATTGATCAGATCTCTCATATTCTTTCTGGCTGTTACATCTCGATCATTGTAGCGTTCATTAAATTCTGAATAATCTACTGGTACTAATTCTTCTTTCAATTCGTGCAAGTTATTATATGCTTTCTCTGATTTAATACAATATTGAATTCCTAAACCACCTAGAGAAAGTAATTCTTCCAGAATATCAATATCAATGTTATCTCTTACGAATTCTTTTGCAATGTAGAAATAAGAAGCATTTGCTCTCCAACCTTTGATCACATCATATCCTTCTGTTTCTACCCCATATTTCTCTATAAATTTTGCTGCTAACATTCTATATCTTTTGGAATCTGCTGCATCTCTATGCTTCATAAGTTCTGCAAGCCATGTTAGAACACTTAGTTTTTGAAAATCTAATACTTTAAGATCTTTGCAATCCAATTCATATTTATGTACCCAACCATTTTCCTCATTTGGTCTGCACACTGCCCATTCTTTCGCAAGGTCTATACTTTCTGTTAGATAGAATCCTTTGCCGTAATCATGTTTTTCATTACCTTTTCCGTAGGTTGGAGTAAATACTTTATCGGGAGTACCATGATATAGAACAATTTTTTTCATATTTTTATACTCCTTCCTATATAAACATGTTTTGCAGCATGAATTTTTTAATTTTTTGCAATTCTTCATATTTTCGCTGGTGAAGAGTGATGAGGCGGTCGAGAGACTCAAAATATTCACCCACCTTTATCTGTTCTTCAATATCTGGCAAAGAAATTGGTGTTTCTGACAATTGCGTAATTGTATAGTGAGCAATTGTTCCTACATGCGAAATACTACTCAAGTAAATTCTAAAAGTTGGTGAAAAGAAATACTCATACAGAAAATATGGATAGAACCTACCCTGATTTTTTATCCAAAGCAAATCTGCATCTTTTGTATAAAGTGGTTCGTTATTCGGCACAATATAAGGGTTTCCGACAGAACCACCACCTGTTACAAGTACGTCTCCTTCTTCCAATTTTCCCGATGCATTTGAAAGTTTTTCATACAATTCTTCGGAGATATATGCCTTTTCATTAGTTGTTCCATTAATCGCTGCCATAACGTCACTTGATCTAAAAAATGGAACACCTGAATCAGTCCATTCGCCTTTATGAACACGTGATGCTGATTTTAGTTCTGTAACATCTCCCAACTTACGCTGTTCCCAATCGTCTGTAAATCCTGCAAATCTGATCTCTGGAACTCTTTTTCCGTTTTGTGGAAACATTTTTTGAAGCATATATTTTTTTAACTTTTTCGTTTCTTCACACTTTCGCTGGTGAAGAGTGATTAATGAATCTAGTTGCATTAAATACAATCCTATTTTTTCTTGTTCACTTTTCTTTGGCATATAAACA
>NZ_JAOQJG010000009.1:0-56150 GCF_025567365.1 Anaerostipes amylophilus
AAGATCTTTTTGTGATCCGCTTCGTATAAGAAGCTTTATCATTATATCACTTAGTTCTTAGCTTGTCAAGAACTTTTTTAATTTATTTTAAAATACATTTTTCAAATCCCTTTGAAAACTCTGTATTTCTCTCTGTCGCTCACAGACATCTTAGATATAATATCATGCTGATTCTTAACTGTCAACACTTTTTTTATATTTTTTTCGTTTTTTATATTTTCCTTTATTGTTCTATCTATAATATCATTCGGAAAAGGTAAGCAAAAAGGTATCTTGCCAAGAAATCCTTAGACCCCTTCTAACAAGATACCTTCTATTAATTTAATTCTGTAATATTTTTTCTGTCTCTGATCGAACCTGCTGCTGAATCATCTCTCCTAATGGATTCGTATCAACCATTGTCTGCATGAGCTCACTTCCTCCCATGATCTGATCATATTCCGTCTGCATTCCAATATGTGGCATCAATGAAATAAAAAACATCAATACCATGATAATTAAACTTCCCTTTATCAATCCAAGTACTGCTCCAGCTACACGGTTAATAAATCCAACCCCCGGTATACGGCTGATTTTATTAATAAATCGTACAATAATAGAAAATATCATCTTACATACGATCATTAATATAATATATGAAATCATATATGCAACCTGATCCGTTACAATCGTCCCCTGAATCTGTGGTACATTTTGAATCACAATATCCTTGAAATATGATGCTCCTTCATATGCGATTGCAAATGTAAGAATCCACGATGCAAGATTGAGCATACTTCTCATCAGACCTCTTCGATATCCTATTACTACCTGAAAAATCAGATATAATCCAAATATACCTAAAACTATTTCTCCCATGTGTACTCCATTTCTAGCGTAACTCAAGTAAATTAATATTGTCTTCATATGTAATTAAATATCTTCTCTTCTTTCCTGTTAATGATACATTTGAAATCCTTTTCTTAAAATCTTTCTGATACATCTCATGTCCTGCAAAATTTAGAACAGAAAAATGATAATTTCCTGCAAGTACTATTTCTTTTTCTCCCAATAATAATTTTGTATACTCAGAGGAGAACTCATGTTCCATAACACTTCGCCCATTTTTATTGTAAACAACCGCCTGATATTTTTCCTGTGCTGACTTTGTATCATTTTCAAGAACCATTGCTATATATTTATCATTTACCGCAATACTCTTGATCGTCTTACGAATCTCTACTGTATTATTCTTAGAAATTGTCTTTCCTGTTTTAAAGAATATAAGTTTGTCATCTGCTGCTGCCACTACCTTGGAACCACTCATATAACTAACTTTTGAAATTACACAATCTTTGAAATCAAAGCCTCCGATCAGCTGATCACCTTTTTCTTCACCTGTCATTCCAAAATTATAAAATGCTATTCTGCTCTTTACATTGATTCCATCTACCACAAGATAACTTACAACCAAATTCTGTCCATCCGAAGACAGTGCAATATCCATCGGATATCCATTCTGGCTTGCAGTTACTTTAATGCTCACCAATTTCTTCTGTGCTGCATCATATAATTCAATATAATTTCCCTTATCACCATGAAGCATCAATGCGATCACGCCTTGTTTTGCAATCTCAACATCAACAATCGGATAAGAAACACTGAATTTTTTCATCTGACCATCATTATCAAGCAGTGCGATCTCATTTCCATTCTTTGATGCTATTACAATATAATTTCCACAATAGGATGCTTGTGGATTTTTAATTGAATATGTGCGATTCCATTTTTCATTTCCTTTTCCATCTAGGAAATAAATTCCATCTTCACTGTAACATATCGTTCCTTTTTTATAAGAAAATGATTGAAAAGATTCCGTCAAATCTTTCGAAATGGTCTTAACTACCTTTATATTATGATATGTCCGGTATCGATACGCTAAAATACTGCATAACGCTACGATCATAAGTGCGATAATCAATCCAATCCTGTATCTCTTCTTTCTTTGTTCCAGGATTAACGCATTTTGAAAATTCTCATTTGAATTAATGTAAACAGAAAATCCTGATTTTTTCTTTTGTTCCATAAAATCCCTTTCTTCTTTATGATCGTTATGATTTCTGAACAAAAATTAGTATACATTATCCTATGAAATGTGTCCAGTGTCCTTACCTTCTACGATTAACGTAACACTGGTATGATTAATTTCTGTCCCGGATAAATTTGATTTTGATCATTCAGAGTATTTGCCGTCTTGATTCTTTGTACTAATTTTTGTGTCCCATATACTTTTCTGCTGATTGATACCAGTGTCTCTCCTTTTTTCACCGTATATTTATAATATTTATATTTTGAGACATTCGTCTTTTTCACAGATGTTGCTGCTGTCGACTTTTCTGTTGTTTTTTTTACTTTTGTTGTATTCTTTTTATTTTCAGTTGATGCCTGAGTATCCAGTATTTTCGTAACTGTTTTTTCCTTTGTCGTCTCACTTTTATCTTCCACCTGATCTTTTACACCTTTTCCCATTGTATTCACTGCCCCATTTACTACGTCACGAAAGTTAATACTCTGATCTTGTTGAGCATAATAATACATACTTCCGCCCATGATCATCATGACTACAACAGCTGCTGCCGTAGAAAACGTGCGAAATCTTCCTTTTCTCTGGCTGCTTTTTGTTTTTCTGGAAACTTTCTCACGAAATTGTCTGATCAATCTTTCATCCCTCATATTTTCCATCATTTTCTCATAATTTTCGGATTCCTGCATTCCTTCTCTGCGTTCTGCCAGATATTCACGCATCATCGGATTCTTGTCATAATATATGTAATAACCACTTTGCCTTACAAGATCTTGTCCACGATATACATAAAATGCATCTTCATTTTCCAAATCATCGATCATATAAAGTACTTTTCCTTCCCCTGGAAAATTTTCAAAATGTGTTTTTTTTATCTTATCATTTAATCGTACCGAAAATCCCATTCTCAGCAATGCCCATCCGATCACTTCTAATCCAGGAAATAATCTGTCTTTTTGCTGATAAATTTCTCTCCATACTTCATCGTTAAATACAGTTTCATCCAAATCAAGTTCCAGATTCTGTCCCTCAATTGCTCCCTTTACATAAATAATAGTATCGTTTTCTACCATTTCCTTCTCTCCAAATAAAATGGCTCCTCTTACATAAGTATTCTTGTCCGTTGATAATGAATTCAAAAATGTTATTACATAATCTTCAATATATACTTTTGTATGTCCAACCGGACTCCCGATCTGACGAATGTTTTTGGGCAACAACTGCTCTGTTTTCACGAAAATTCCTCCTTTTTCTCTATCCTTTCAAACAAACCTTACCACGATCATTTCATATTTTTTATCAAACTGCGTCGAAGAAATCACAATTTTTTTCTACATATTTTTTCTATGTTTTGGATACACTAGAAACAAATCATAACGCAGGAGGAAATTGCTTTGAGTTTAAAAAAAATAAATTATTATCAACCGAATGATTTTTATGCTTTATCAAGATTTCAATCTGACTTTCTCAAACATTTACAAAAAAAATGCAAAAAAAATCAGCCACTGGTCTTAATCTGTATTGGTTCAGATCGTGCAACCGGTGACTGTCTTGGTCCTTTAGTTGGTCAATCTCTTATGGATTTCCCTGTATATTCTGTTTATGGTACTCTGCAATTTCCTGTTCATGCTAAAAATCTTGATAAAACCATGGAACTGATCTACAAATTTCATAAGAATCCATTTATCATTGCAATCGATTCTTGTCTTGGCTATGCGGACCATGTTGGATATATCACACTTTCTTCTATGCCACTTTGCCCTGGTCGTGGTGTTTCTAAACATCTGCCCCCAATTGGTGACATTTCTATCACTGGGATCGTTGATAGATTTTCTGAATCAAGTCATGAAACAATTCAGACAACAAGACTGCAGACTGTTTTTTATTTAGCTTCTTTCATTGCAAAAGGAATTCAGATTCCTAAATTTCAAGTTTCATATCCCCATCTTTGATCAGCCCTTTTCTCCTCATTGCCTCTGAAATAAAATAAGTAAGAAATGCTGGGGCGATGATCAGCATAACAAGAATCATAAGAATGGTGATTGTTGGGGATGTATTCGTAATCATTGTTTTGTATACCATAATCGGCCCCACAAGTCCTGCTGTTCCCATTCCAGATCCTATCGCATTGTTTGTCATTTTTAATACAACTGTTGAAATTGGTCCAAGAATCGCACTTGTGATGATCGTTGGCAGCCATATTAATGGTTTTCGTACAATGTTTGGAACTTGCAGCATAGACGTTCCGATTCCCTGTGCCAAAAGTCCTCCAATTCCATTTTCCCGGAAACTTGCTGTTGCAAATCCAATCATCTGTGCACAGCATCCTACCGTTGCCGCTCCTGCTGCTATTCCTGATAGATTTAGAATAACTCCTAATGCTGCAGAACTGATCGGCAGTGTGAGTGCCATTCCCATCAGAACAGATACAATGATTCCCATCAAAAATGGCTGTTGTTCCGTTCCCCAACGTATCATCTCACCAATTTGTTTCATCAGATCAGAGATATATGGCCCAACCGTCAATCCGACCACTCCACCTCCAAGAATCGTAATAAATGGGGTTAATATAATATCAAGTTTTGTTCGTCCTACAAAAATACGTCCAAGTTCAATTCCAATATATGCAGCAACAAATGCTCCTAATGGTTCTCCTGGCCCGCTTAAAGTGATCTTGCCATTTGTGATCACACTTCCATCTAACAGCCCTGTTGCAAATGCTCCGATCATTCCTGCACTTGCGGCTGATGCACATACTAATGTCTCCTCACCAAGCTTACATGCTACTCCGATACCAATCCCTGCACCTGTCAGAACTTTTGCTATAGATGCAGCCATTACGATCATATGTCCAATGTCTCCTCCTACAAATGTTCCAATCTGCTCCAGTATCGTTCCTATAATTAATGTTGCAAATAAACCTATTGCCATTCCTGACAAACCATCTATAAATATTCTTTTTAATATTTTCATACTTATCTCCTTATACAGACTTTTTTTAAGTATAACATACTAATAGTTCTTTACAACAATCAAAAATACTCCTATACTAAACCAAAAGATTCAATTTAAATTTATTTCAAAGGCAGGAAAATTATATGTTTCGTATGTGGGGAAAGATTTTTCATGAAAATCGTATGTTAAAAGACACCGTTATTTGTATCGATACCGATTTAAATCGTACACGCAAGGTTTATCAGGCATTAGAAGAGATATGTTATGAATTTGATCTATCAAAACCTCTGTGGCTAGAAAACAACAAAAATGATTTTATCCGCCATTCTAAAACTCGCTTTACTCATGACAGTTTTGTTGAAGATATTGATTTTGACTACCTCGAAATCCAAGTAATTGAAGAAGACTAAATATTTTGATATTTTTCTTTAGAAATTATTTACACAACGTCCGTATTTTATTATACTTAATCTATAAATAATAGTGCCCTGGGCCCTTGATCTTATCATGTAAGGAGACATTTATATGAAGGGAGACGGACATTCTAAAAATAAGCAATATACGTCTGAATATATTGCACTTTTATATCAGAAATATTCATACAAACTATATCACCGTGCTTTTCGTTATACTTCGAATATAAGCACTGCAGAGGATGGTGTGCAATTAGTTTTTGAGAAAATTCTTTTACATCCCAAAACCGCCCTAGAGGTTCCTGAGGATGAGATTCTGTATTTTCTTTTTGCTGTACTTCGCAATGTGATGTATACAATTACCAAAGACGAAGCTAAGAATTCTCATTTTCCACTGAGATATGATGAAGATATTAACAATTCTCCAGATCTTACAGATTCTGAAGATGTTTTTATTCGTGTCATTCACACAGAATGTATCAAAAATATTTTTTCTAAACTTAAACCATCTCTTCGTGATACTATGATCTTTCATTATTGTTATGGTTTTAAGTATCGTGAGATTGCAGATATATTTCATATTTCTGAACGTGCCGTAAAAAAACGTATTGCTACAGCTAAGAAGCAAATCAAAACGATGTTTCGGAAAGAGGACTTCCTATGAACAATAAGGACAAAAAGATTATTGAAGAACAAGATAAATTATTAGATCACCTCATTGAATATGCTGGCCGCCAATATATTGATGAAGAGATCAAAAAATATGAAGAGCTTCCTGAATTGGAACCTTCAAAAGAATTTGATGAAAAAATGCACAAAATGTTTCAAGATGCTTATAAACGAGAATCTCGTCTTGAGCACATTCAGTTGGGCAAGAAAATAGCAGTGATTGCTGTTGCAGCACTTCTTGTTGTTTCTGCTGCGGCTATGAATATCAAGGCGGTTAGAGAACCTGTATTGAATTTTGTATTCCATAGAAGTGTTAATGGTAACAAAACAAATGTTAATTCACAGGATAATACAAAAGATCATTATGATGTTTCTTTTAAATATATCCCTGATGGTTATAAACAAGAAAAAGTTACTTATTCTATGAATAATGATCAAATTAGTTATCAATTTTATAACAATAAATTAAAAAAAGATCTATTTATTAATATTCAGATAGACCAAGATTATGATTCTTATGTAAATCAATCTTCTCTTTCTAAATATGACAAAATCACATACGAAAATCATACTTATTATTTTCTTTCTGGCGATACTAATACTTTAATTACATATAAAAATCACAGTATTATTTCTATAATGTCATCAGAAACCAAAAATCAACTATTAAAAATAGCAACATATTTAAAGTTTAAAACAAAATAATAAATTTAAAAATCAGTCGTAATGAATAATTTACATCGACTGATTTTTTTATACCATTTTTTACTAAAAATCAATTTTAGCATTTCTTCTTTCTCTTCCTATGTGTAACACACTATACTTATTTCATATTTTCAATATTATTTTATTTTTAAATTTTTTCATTCTTTTTAAATTATCTATTTCTACATATTGGTAAGGATAGAAAGGATTACCTTATGAAAAAATTTTATAAACTCTTATTTATACCAATCTTTTGTCTCGTCATGCTATCAAATACTACTTCCACTGTTTCTGCTGCAAATAACTGGGCTGGTTTTCAACATGTTACAATTGGATTGTCTTTCAAAAAGTGGGGGTTAGCATCTTTCTATACCACTGTCATTCCAAGCAAAAGTTCTTACTATTCTAAAATTAATATGAAATTGCAACGATATTCTGGTGGTAAATGGCATACTTTAACTAGTGGCACTAATGGAGATACTAGTATTAATATGTATAGCCGTGGCTATTATGTAACAAAAGGTTATACATACCGAGTTTACAGCACTGCCACAGTCTACAAATCTAAAGGCGGTAAAAAAATAAACAGTGATACTTTCATCTACAAAAACAAATATTAAAGTTCTAAAAAACTAATCAATTATTCACATAATCCTTACTCGTCACAAAAAAGGCAGGTTTTTCCTGCCTTTTTGACGTTCCCTCGAAATCTTCATTTACATCCTCAAAATTTTTTTCAACAAAAAGTTCCCTTTTTTTCTAAAACGCTAGTTTACAATATGTAAGAGAGATATGGTAATGGTAAAATTTTTATTGCAACTGTTAACCATTAAGCACAAATAATAACAAGCAATCACAAAAACATAACGAAAACCCTATTTTTGTTTACATTGACGTGATTTATTAAATTGAATATAAATTTCAATTCATATCTTAATACCATCTACACTCTCTTACATGACAAAGCAGTGTGGAAACTCATCACTTTCACACAACAAAAAACGATCGGAGTTTTCCACTTCTCCGATCGTTTTTATCGTACTCTATTTTGTTTTGGTTGTACTTCCGAATCCGCCATTTCGTACTTCTGTTACATCATCGTCAATTGTAACGCCATACTGCATAAAGATTCCCTGTACCATACCTGTTCCCTGTTCAACAGAAACTGTTTTTCCTTCATTACTGTCATTTGTTAATTTTACGAAGATATGTCCTTCATTATCTGAATAAAAATAGTCACTGTCGATAATTCCAACTGTGTTATTCATTTGCAGACGGAATTTAAATCCAAGACCGCTTCTTGGAAAAATATTTAATACCCAGTCTTCTTCGATAAAGACTCTGATTCCTGTTGGAATCTTAATTGTCTCACCTGGTTTTAATGTAAAATCAACCGGACTAAAAAAATCGTATCCTGCTGATCCTCTGGTTGCTCTCTTTGGAAGTTTGATTCCATCGTAAATTGCTTTGATTTCTTCATCTGAAGTTCCTAGAAAACTGTCTTTCCAGCTTTCTTCAAACTGCTCAAAGCTTACTTTATGAAACTGTGCAATTTTGTTCATCTGTATCTCCTGTAATCTTCATTCTTTATATTTCAACGCCACTTATTTTATCAGACTCATCTGTTTGTTTCAATAGGATGAAAGTTTTTTCAATGATTCAAACTGATATCCTTCTTTCTTCAGATTCGTGATCACTTCATCCAATGCTTCCGCATTTGACTGTGAGACGTTATGCATTAATGGGATGGCTCCATTATGTGTGTATTTCTTAAAATGTTCCACTACATATTGCTTCCCTGGTTGCTTATTAACATCAAAGTCCACATAGGCCATACTCCAAAATATCGTCTTATATCCCATTGATTTTGTTAATTTTAAAGTCTTTTCATTGTATTCCCCCATTGGAGGGCGAATGAAATGATCCATCTCATATCCTGTTGCCTCTTTACAATACTCAGCACAATCTATAATTTCCTGTTTATTATCTCTGTCTGATAATGTTGGCATACTTTTGTGATGTACCGTGTGGTTTCCAACAATATGTCCTTCCTTCTTCATCCTCCTTACAAGCTCTCTCCCCTCTCTGATAAACGGTTTCGTTACAAAAAAAGCTGCCACAATTTTTTGTTTTTTCAAAACATCCAGAATTTTCGGAGTAAATCCGTTTTCATATCCACAATCAAATGTAAGAAAAATCTTCTTTTTCTTGCATTTTGGATTTACATAATACGCATCATATTTTGACAGATCAATATAATCAGATACTTCCGGAGTCTGATGATTTTCATTTCTCTTTAGCCACCAGCGTTCGATTCCTTGTACCGTCTCTCCCGATGTTTCCTGATATTTCTGCTGGTCTGTATTCGATAGCCTTAATGTACTGGAAGTTGTTTCATTTGATTGTACATTTTTCTTTTCTTCCAATCCCTGACAGGCAGTCAACAAAACCATTACCAAAAAAACAGCTGTCATACATATACTTTTCATCGTTCACGATTCCTTTTTTATATATGTATGAGTAATTTCCTGTATTTATAAATCTTTCATGAAATCTTTTAATGTTTGAATATCCTCATCTGTAAGTTGCAGTTCTTTCGCACTTGCGATCTCTCCCCAATGTTCCTTAAGTTGTCTCGCATCTTCTTTTTCTTGTTTTATTTCCTGACTTTTTTTAATTTTTTCATTTTTTTCATAATTTTGTTTTTTCAGATTTTTTTCCATGCGATTGGGAAGAATATTTTCCAAATAGTAAAGAAGATTTATCTTAATCTTTCTCTTTGTATGTTCCATATTGGTCAATCTGTCAAACAGAAACACTACTATTCCAAACATTACTCCAACGATCAGCTGTCCTCCCCAGAAATTAATATCTGAATTCATCAAAATTCCTTTTACTGCTCCAAGACAGCCTAGTCCAATACACAAGATCCCACAGATTTCTGGAATCTGTTCCAGAAAAAATGAATTTATCCCCATGATCTTATTCGCTTCAAGGTATTTATCCACAATACAGCTGATATTATTCACTTTAGCATTCAATGAATAATAATTCTCTATCTTTTTCTTTAGCGTTCCGATCCAGTATCGTTTTGGCCTGTCCATTTCTTCGGACGAAGCCAATAATTTGTGATAATTGCGCCAAACAATAAGCTTTACCAATACTGCTGCAATCACAGAAACAATTAGTCCCTGCACAAAAAAAGTTTCTCTTAACATTTCCATAGCTGTCTCTCCTTTTATATTTGTTGTTTATCATTATAAAAGGATTGCTTTGAAAACTTAAGAGAAACCGTCCTACAAAGTTAGACTACATTCTGTCTAATATTCCAAGAACAAGACGAACAATGTGTTTTATTGCCGCTTTTTCAAATTCTTCGTAACTTCCTGCTGCTTCCTGATCTGCTTTATCAGAAATCGCACGTAATACGATAAATGGAATCTGATTTAAATGCGCTGCCTGTGCCATTGCTGCACCTTCCATTTCAGCACAATATCCATCAAATTCATTGATCAGATAATGTTTCTTATCATTGTCTGAAATAAACTGATCTCCACTAACAACTCTTCCTACATAACAATTAATATCTGGATTCACTTCTTCACATGTTTTCTTCGCAAGCTCGATCAGATCTTTATCGGCTTCAAAGTAAGACGTATCCATCCTAGGAATTTCTCCAACTTTATATCCAAAGACTGTCGCATCCACATCATGTTGTACCGCATCTTTTGAAATTACGATATCTCCGATTTCGATATCTTTATATAATCCACCTGCTACACCTGTATTGATCACCGCTTCTACATCAAATTTATCTGCAAGAATCTGTGTGCAAAGTGCCATATTGACCTTTCCAATTCCACTTTGTACAACTACTGCATCTTTTCCTTTTAACGTTCCAGAATAAAAATCCATACCTGCACAAGTTACTTTTTCTTTATTCTCCATAGCTTCGATCAGCTGACTGACTTCTTCTTCCATGGCTCCGATAATACCAATCATATCTGTTCTCCTTATCTTTGTAATATCATTTAATTTCAGTTTACGGGAAATCTTAAATCCTGTCAATTACGAAACCTTTCGTCCAATGCTTGAAATACGTGCTTTCTTGCTCTATAATTCATTATGTATATTTTCAGAAAGTTTTTCTAATATACAATTTTAATTTTACAGGAGGATAATTTTATTATGGTATATAAAACAAAAGGAACTTGTTCTAGTGAAATCGAATTTGAAGTAGAGAATGGAATCTTAACAGACATCCATTTTGTTGGCGGATGCCAGGGAAATACAACTGGTGTTGCTGCATTAGCAAAAGGACTTCCAATTGATGAAGTCATCGACAAATTATCTGGAATCCAGTGTGGTTTCCGTGGAACTTCATGTCCAGATCAGCTTTCTAAAGCGCTGATCGAGTACAAAGAAAATCATTAATGGGGTGAGAAAGAATCATGAAACGAATCGTATTAACCGGTGGAGGAACTGCCGGACATGTTACACCGAATATGGCACTTGTACCAAAACTGATCGATGAGGGATATAATATTTATTACATTGGATCTTACGAAGGTATGGAAAAGAAACTGATTGAAGATATCGGCATTAAATATTTCGGAATTTCTTCCGGAAAATTGCGTAGATATTTTGACATCAAAAACTTTTCTGATCCATTCCGTGTGATCAAAGGATTTTTTGAAGCGAAAAAAATCTTAAAGAAACTCCGTCCAGATGTTGTATTTTCTAAGGGTGGATTTGTTACTGTCCCTGTTGTATTTGCTGCAAAGCAACTTCATATTCCGGTTATCATTCATGAGTCTGATATGACACCAGGATTAGCTAACAAATTAAGTATTCCTAGCGCAAGCAAGGTATGCTGTAACTTCCCTGAGACAGTCAAACTTCTTCCTGAAGGTAAAGCTGTTTTAACAGGTTCCCCAATCCGTGAAGAATTATTTACAGGAAAACGTGAGGAAGGACTTCGTCTTTGTGGATTTAACGAAGATAAACCAGTACTTCTTGTTATCGGTGGAAGTCTTGGATCTGTTGCGATCAATAATGCGATCCGTAACAATATTGATGCATTACTTGAGAAATATCAGATCATTCATCTTTGCGGACGTAACAACCTTGATGAAAGCCTTGAAGGCAGAGAAGGTTACAAACAGTTTGAATATGTAAAAGCTGAATTAAAACATTATTTTGCATGTGCTAACGTTGTTGTATCCCGTGCTGGAGCCAATGCGATCTGTGAACTTCTTGCACTTCGCAAGCCTAATATTTTAATTCCTCTTGGATTAGAAGCCAGCCGTGGAGACCAGATCCTGAATGCTGAATCTTTTGAAAAGCAGGGTTATAGTTATGTACTTCAGGAGAAAGATGTTACGAGTGAGACTTTATTAAATGCTGTTAACAGCGTTTATGAAGACCGTGATAAATATGTGGAAGCAATGAATACAAGCGAGCTTGCAAATCCAATTGAAACGATTGTGAATCTTGCCAATCAGTTAGCTTCTCAAAAAAGAAAACGATAATCTTATTAATTACTTATTTAAAAAGCACGAGACTGCTACTTTCTATGGCAATCTCGTGCTTTTTATTTTCAAGAAAAACTATACGCTATTATTTATTTTTCTATTATTTAACTTTATAAGATTTTACTGTGCTGTAAGCTCCATAAAGTTTTGTTTTTCCTACAGTTTTGTATGATCTTACTCTTACATAATATTTTTTCTTAGATTTTAATTTACTGATAGTTTTCTTATATGTTTTATAAGATTTTACTGTATATGTCTTCGCACCTTTTAAGTTTTTCTTTGTTGCGATCTGAACCTGATATCCTGTTGCATTACTATCTTTTGTCCATGTGATCGTTAATTTCTTTTTCGCAGTTTTTGCTTTTACGCTCTGTTTTTTAGGTGCAACTTTGATTGTGATCTTCTTTGTAACAGTATTATAGTTGCTTCCGCTTGCTGTTACTGTGATTGTTGCGATCCCTGTTCCTTTTACAGATACTGTTCCATTAGAAGAAACTGTTGCTACTTTCTTATTACTTGAAGCATAGCTTACTTTCATTCCTGTTGTTGCTTTTGCACCAAGGTTGAAAGATTTGCTTCCAATTGCTGTATTAACTGTTGTTTTTGCTTTTGTTGTAAGCGTTCCTTTTGCTTTATTAACCTTTACAGAAACTTTTACATCCTGATATTTTGCAGATTCAAATGTTACAACATAAGTTCCTACAGCAACATTTTTATTGAAAGTAAGAACTCCATCTTTATATTCATAAGAGTCTTCACTCAGTACTTTAGATCCATTTTTTACTTTTGCAACTGTATATGCAGCATCTTCTGGAACTTTAGATGTATCAACAAATACCTTTATTCCTTTTGGATTATATGTAACATCTTTTGCTGTAATTGTTGCATCATCTGCTAATAAAGGTTTTACCATAGCTGTTACTTTCACAGTTGCATATGAACCTGATTTTGATTCTAATGTTACATAATATGCTGTATCTGTGCTTGCTTCTACACTACTATTTAATGTTAACACTCCATCTTTATAGCTATACTGATCCTCTGTTAAAGATGGGACACCTCTTCCTGTTCCCTTTGTGATTTTTGTTACTTCAAAATCATTTCCTGCTGGAAGATTATTAAATGTTACCTTTGTACCATCCTTGCTTCTTTCCACATCATTTACTGTAACATCTACATAAGGTGCTACTTTCAGATTTAAATTATCAATCACAATATCTTTTCCATCACACGCTGGAACCTGTGTTACACCGCCTCTTCCAGATTCTTCATAGGCCTCTGTTTCTCTTAAGATATATGTAATCTTTTTAATTGTTTTTCCACTTAAACTCTGTGTGTGTTTATATGACATATGGTTACCATGAGGTTCGCTGAATGAAATTGCTGAAAATGCAATTTCTTTTGGCTTTAACCATAAATTATCCTCATGAAGCATTCCATATTTTGCTCCATCTGTAGTTTCAATGATCGCACCTTCCATGCTCTTCTTTGTAACATAAGAAGGTAATCCTTCAACAGAAATCTGCCAGTTTCCCCATGCTGAAGTTGATGTGATACTTGCTGTCGCATTCTCTAATTTTGTTCCTTCATCATTTGTTGCTTTAAATGTTCCATCTCCATTTAATTCTTTATAATTATCAAATGCTGTATTAGAGAATTTTGCATTTTCAAGATATTTATATACAGATAATCCCTTATTTTTATTTTCCTGATATGCATTATAATATGCCTCATATAATGCTTCTGGAATTCTGATCTGAACATTTGCAATACCATCAATATTTACACCTGTTGCTGCTTCCCCTGTTTCATTATTTTGCACATTCTGTGTAAAATATGTTGCTGCAAATCCTGTAGATTTCTGTGTAGTTGCTGAAGTTACTGCATCATATTCTCCATTTTTATATGTTGCATCAACGATATCTCCTTTAGATAAATTTAATGTTGATACATCTGATACCTTATTTAACTCCCCATAATAGTAATCTGCATACTCCATATTAACTGTTGCATAATAATACCCATCAACAGCTGTTAAATTTTTTGGATCCTTTAATCCTGTTGCTTCGTCTGCTTTGACGATCACTACATTATGAAATACTGCTGGTACATTTACAGGTCCTGCCAGCATTGCAGCTGCCATAGCTACAGATAGACCTTTTTTCCACATTGCTTTTCTCATGTGAAACCTCCTTTTAAATAAGTTAAGTAAAATAATAATGTGCTTATATTTCGGCATAAGTACTGAAATACCTACATACATTTATCTAAATTTTTGCACTTGTCATAGCATCTTTATTAGTTATAACTAACTATATGATCAAAAAAAGACACCTCAAAATAAGATCGGGTGTCTTTCTAAATGTTTTTGTTATGCTACAAACTTTGTGCAAAAATACAGACCCCAATAAACAATACAAGTTTCAGGAGAATGATAATGATTTCATTACCTTTTAATTTTTTACCTGAACCCAGATGAATGTTCTGTTTCGGGCATACATCAACACATTGCATACAATGAATGCATTCTCCTCCATTCTTCTGGTCCCTTTTGATCTGATAATCTACAGGGCACTTGATCTCACATGCACGGCATTTCGGTATACAGTTGCTTCTGTCTCTATCTAGTACAGAAAACGGCAATACCGGTAACCATGCAAAGATTGCTCCCATCGGACATAGATATTGGCAGAAAAATCTTTCTTTAAGGCACATACCTACCAGTATCAGTACAAAGATGATCCATCCGGCTAAATATCCGGCATCTGGAATCTTACCTGTGTACAACATGGAAAATACTTCCCAAGGACTGGTTCCATGGAATTTTTTTGTAAATCCTAATGCATAAATCAGCATTAAGACTAATAACATGATATATTTAATTTTTTGAAGTTTTCGTCCGGT
The DNA here is from genome assembly GCF_025567365.1 of Anaerostipes amylophilus. NCBI lineage: Bacteria > Bacillati > Bacillota > Clostridia > Lachnospirales > Lachnospiraceae > Anaerostipes > Anaerostipes amylophilus. The sequence goes on from NZ_JAOQJG010000009.1 coordinate 15,243, forward strand.
CTCTTCTGATACCCACGGAAGCTTCTTTTTCACTTTTTTCTGAACCCATTTTGAAAATGCATACATTCCATCTCCCAAGGTTCCAAATGCACAGGCATATCCGCAGAAGAATCTTCCAAACAAAATGGTAAATCCACATAAAGCGATCAGCATTACTAAGAATGCATTCTGCTCGATCGGCTTGCCTGCTCTGATCTGTTCAATCACATATCTCACACCAGAAAATGCCGATGTGTATAATGCCGGCATCCATAGGAAAAATATGATCTGAATGATCTGTCGTCCAAGACGTCTTATGTCTCTCTTTTGTCTAAGGTCCATTATGACGCCTCCTTCAAAGCATTCTGTACAGCTGCAATGATACCTTTTGAACTGTATGTTGCTCCACTGGCTACATCGACATCCACTGTCTGCTTTTGTTTCATTGTATCTATTATTTTTACTGCATTATTAAAATATGCACTATCTTCATTTTTGGCTTCTTTGATCTGAATGTCATCAATAGAACCATTCTTTATGGTCACATTCACAACGATCTGACCTCCAAACCCTTGACCACTACCTTGATAAGTTCCGTCTTTCCAAGAACCTGAACCACTATTTTGGGCTGCAATCTTCGCTTCTTTTTCCGCTCGGATCGTTGCAATATTGTGGTATACAAGACATATTCCAATTATCAAGGCAAGATTTAAAAGCCTCATTAAGAAATGCTTATACTGCTTTAATTGTTTCATCTTCTCTCTGTTCCTCTATTTACTTGTTAATCTTTGAAATAGCATCTTTATATGCTTTAACCAGTGCATTGCTTGAGCATGTTGCTCCACTGACTGTATCGTATTTTTCTGGTATTTCAAATCCATAACTGATCAACTTTGGTACCATAGTCTTCTGTGCCATGTTGTACCAAGCAGACATATATCGATCTGACCATTTAATATTCTGAATATTCTTTACCTTATTGTCAGCAGAAATAACAACTTCTAATGTTAATTTGTAAGCATCAAATTCTTCATCTTCATCTGGCTCACACACTGCTGATCCCTCATAAATTTTGTCTTCTTTCTCAACTGGTGTTGTAGTATTATCATCTTTTGATGTATTATTATTATTATTATTATTGTTGTTGTTATTACTGTTGTTATTATTGTTGTTGCTGTTATTACTGTTATTATTATTGCTATTTGATGTATTAGAATTTGTGTTATCTTTCTTAGCTACAGCTTTCTTCAATGCATTTCGTACTGCTTCCATGATTCCATTTGAACTGTAAGTTGCTCCACTGACTGCATCAACTTTATCTGTATTGGCTGTCTGCATTGCAATAATACTGTATGGAACTTCAGACCATGCCTTGTTAAAGTATGCTGCATCGTCTTTTTCATTTTTCACAAGTTTGATCTCTACGATCTTACTTTTTTTAATTCTTACACTGACTATGATATTTCCACGGAATCCTTTTCCTGTTCCTTCATAAACACCATCTTTATATACTCCAGTGACATTATCTGTTGTATCTTTCTTTGCTGTTGAGTTACTGTTGCTTTCTGAATCTAAACTGCTTGATGATCCTTTTACTGCTGCTTTCTTTAATGCATTACGTACTGCTTTGATAATACCATTTGAACTAAATGTAGCTCCGCTGACTGAATCTACATTTGTACTTTGTTTCTTGATCATTAATGGAAGTAAAATTCCTTTTGCACGGTTAAAATAAGCTGCATCATCGTGATTTTCTAAAATCTTGATGCTTTTAATCTTATTATTTTTAATTGTTACAGATACTTTAACAGTTCCATGATATCCAGATGCAGATCCTGTAAATGTTCCATCTTTATATGTACCTGACTCATCCGCTGTTCCAACGCTTCCTGCTGACTTTGAAGAACCGCTTGCTTTCGCTGCTGTTTTATCCTCTTCCCCTGTCAATGCATTTTTTACTGCTTTGATAATACCATTTGAGCTGTATGTTGCCCCACTGACGACATCTACTTTTAATGACTGTTTTGCAAGAATATTTTTAATAACTCCAGCAGATGCACGATTAAAAAATGCTGCATCGTCTGAATTACTTAATACTTTAATTGCTGTGATCTTATGGTCTTTTACAGTTACAGATACCTTTACAAGTCCTCGATATCCATTTGCCTGTCCTTCATAAGTTCCATCTTTGATCTTACTTAAATCAATATCTCCAGCGTTTGCCTTCTTTGCCTTCTTCTTTTCAGCCGTTGTTGCCGCTTCTACCTGATTCACTCCTGCATTTTTCTGGGACTTTGCTTTCGGAGCAGTGTATCCAAACACACTATTTCCAACCAAACTTATCACGAAAATTGCTGGAACAAACTGAATCAGATTGACTTTTTTTAGTTTATCAATAATTTTCATATTTTCCTTCTCTCTATTTTTTGACTACTTGATACTCATTTTCTGAACTAAAACGTTCTTCAATCCCCTGTGAAATAAGAATTTTATCATTATTGTCCACAAGGATTATATTAAATTCACTGCTATGTTTTTTCCAATACGAAATAGCTTTATCTTTCCCCATAACAAACAATGTTGTTGACAACGTATCCGATAATGTTCCATTTTTACTAATGATCGTTACAGATTTCAGGTCTTTCTCAGATGGTTTTCCTGTTGCCGGATCAATGATATGATGATATCTTTTTCCATTTTTCTCAAAATATCTCTCGTAAGCTCCCGAAGTGATGACTGCTTCATCTGCAGCTTCATATGCTCCGATCATATTTTCTGTATCATCTGGTGACTGAATTCCTACTTTCCAGTAACTTCCATCTGTTTTTTTACCAATTGCCTGAACATTTCCCCCAAGACTAATCACACCGCTTTTTACACCATCTTCTTTGTAAACTTTTGCAATTCTTTGGGAAGTATACCCCTTTGCAATTCCGCCAAGATCGATCTTCATATTCTTTTCAAGTTTTACTACATTTGTTTTCTTGTTGATTTTGATCTTCTGACAATCTACATTCTTTAACAGACTTTGAATCTCACTGTCAGATGGTACACGATATTTCTGTGTTGGAAATCCCCATAACTCAACGATAGGATAAACCGAAATATCAAAGGCATCTCCTGATTGTGCTGATTTCTTTTTAGCAAATTCAATTAGTTCTAATGTTTCATCAGAAACTTTCATCTTCTTCTTTTGATTCAGCTGATAGATTTCACTATTTTTATCAACCGCTGACCATAACTGATCTAATCGTTCGATCTCTGATTTTGCATCATCAACTGCCTTTTGTGCATTCTTCCCATATGCTTTTAAATTCATATAGGTATCCATCGCAAAGACCTGTGCACTTGCTTCTTTTGTATTCGCTTCACTGGATACTTCTGTTGTCGTTTTGATACTCTCTTTCTTTCCACATCCAACTGCTGAAACAGCACACAAAACTCCTAATAATCCAATGCATATTAACTTTTTTAATTTCATTTGATTCATCCTTTTTGGTTAGTACTCACTAACGTATAGTTTATAATTATTTAATCTTTGATTCAAGCATTATTATCGAGATTTTTTATCACTAAATATACTATTTCCCATTATATAGAAAATCTTGAGATTTCAAGGGGATTTATTTGCATCAAAAAAGGAACCGCCCATGCTGTCAGGCAATTCCTTTTTCCTTTGCGATTTTTATTTTTTAATTTCGTAGTAACCGTTTGTCTTCTTTGTAACCTTACTTACCTTAACATAGTAAGTTCCTTTTTTCTTTGGAAGTTTTACTGTTTTATCCAGATGTTTCACAGAAGTTTTTACTGTTTTAATTGGTTTTTTCTTACCACTCTGATAGATTGTAAATTTAAATCCACCCTGATCTGCTGCTGTTGATATTTTTAGTTTCTTCTGTTTTTTTGTAGATGTTACTTCTGTTTTATACCAACGTGCTGCTCTTTCATTTGTTGTATAAATTTCTTTTGCATTTAATTTCTTTGCTTTGGATTTCTTATAGGCTACGTTCTTGCTGTAATATTTTCTTTGATAAATAACTGTATTTAGCTGTTCTTTGGAAGCATTTAATACCAGACGATAAGTTCCTTTGGAAAGTCCACAACCCACTGCTATATCACTTTCTTTTTCGCTCATTGCACTAAATGTTTTTGTTCTTCCAATGGTAACCCATTTTCCTTTTTCGCTTTTCTGAATCTTATAACTTGTTTTTCCACCATCTTCTACTAATGATGCAACAAGGAAGCTTGCATATCCTCTCTTTGTCAGCTTAAATGTGTGGTAGGTTTCTTTTCCTTCCCCTTTCTGCATGTTCAGATCATCTTTTACTAATCCTTTGCATTCATTTTCTAACACATAGGCTGTCAGCATACCTTCTTTGCAGTTTCTTGGGAAATCAATGTAATATGTTTCTCCTGCTTTAACCTCTGCCTTTACATATACTGATGGTACTTTCTTAATCAGCTTCTGATTTGCATCATAAATAGCTCCTGCCTGTCCGTTATCTCCTGCTATGATTAAGAATAAAGATCCTGATTCAACTGGCGTGAGCTTAATTTTTTCAGGGTTTTTAAAGTAAGTGCGGTTATAATATTTGATTCCACCAGTCAACATATAATATAATGCATCTTCGGCATCTCCAAACTTATAAACTTTAACATCTGTTTTGTTCCACTCTGCTGGCTCTGTTTTCTTTGCAGCTTTTTTCATCGTTACTTTCTGTGGAAAATAAGACTGCTGTACTTTTGCTGCTGCATCTTCGGATGCTGATACCTTTGCCTGTGGAAGCAACATTGTTGCTGATATTGTTGCTGCCATTAAAATACTTAGTAATTTACCTCTTGTTTTTTTCATCCTGTTTCCCTCCTTAATTAAATGCATTGAAGTCCATGATCGTATAAGTTCCATTGGTTTTCTTTGTAAGTTTGTTTACTTTGACATAATAGGTTCCTTTACCTTTTGGAAGATTTACAACACCTATACTTTCATTTGTTTTTACTTTTATAGTTTTAATTGGTTTCTTCTTTCCTTTTTTATAAATAGTAAATTTAAAACCTCCGCCATTTGTTGCCTTTGTAATATTGAGAACATTCACCTTATCTGAAGCTTTACGTGTAAATTTATACCATCTTGATGCCGTTTCCCCTTGTGTATAAATATTTTGTACATAGGAATCTTTTTTTATCTTCTTGGCTTTCGATCTCGTATACGCTACATTCTTGTTCATTTTACTTATTCCATATGAAAGACAATATACCTGTCCTTTTTGTGTATTTAATACAACACGATATTTTCCAGCTTGAAGACCATTAATCACATACTTGTTAATATCAATATAATCATCGGTTCTCGGCTTTATTGTTTTTTTGTATCCTATGTTTATCCAATTGCCTTTCACATACTTTTGTACTTGCACTGTTACGTTTCCCTTATCTTTATGCATAACTTTCAATGCCATTTGTGAAAGAGATCGTTTCGCAATTGAAAATGAATGATACATGGTATTTCCAGTTGCAGATTCTCCATAAGAATTTCCTGCTTGAATTGTTCCAAATCCGTCTTTTAAGACAGCTACTACAATGGATTGTTCTTCTATCTTCTTTGGAAGTTTTATATAAAAAACATCTCCAGCCTTTGCTTTTATCATATATTCTATTTTTTCGTCTGCTGTTAATGTTTCTATTCTATTTTTCTTCGACTGATCATATATCTGTATACTTCCATCATCAGATGCTGTCATAACATAAAATAGTCCTGAATCTTTAAGTGTCACCTTAATCCAGTGGTCTTTTTCTTTATAATTATCATTGTAATAATGTAATCCACCGGTTGTAACATATTGCGTCATTTCATTTCCAGTGTCAAATAAATATGCAAACAGTTCTTTTTGATTCCATTCTTCTGGTTCTATATACCTTGCAGATTTTTTAGAAACTTTGGCATTTGTAATAATCGTTGTTTTCGCTGTTTTCTCTGCTGCAAACACTGGTGCTGCAAATAATCCTGCACAAATACCTGCTGTTAGTAAAACTGCTATAAACTTCTTTATTGTTTGTTTTACCATAAACAGCCCCCTTTCATTATTCCTTATATGTTTCTAACTCATACACTCCCGTTGTCTTATCTGTGAGCTTTGAAACTTTAATATAGTATGTTCCTTTTTTCTTTGGAAGTGTTACATATTTTTCATCATCATCTTTCTTCACTTTGACTGTTTTGATGACTTTTCCTTTTTGATAAACCTTAAACTGGAAGCCTCCGCCAACAGAGTATTTTGACAAGAGTACTCCTGTTCTCTTCTTTGTAGAAGAAACTGCAACTTTATACCATCTTGCTGTATGTTCTTCTGTTGTGTATACATTTTGCAAACTTGATTTAACATTGATTGCTTTTGATTTCTTATATGCTACATTTTTGTTTGTCGTCTTTCTCTTATATTCAATATTTATTATATTGTCTTTTGGATTCTTTAATACCATACGATATTTACCCGGTTGTAATCCATATCCAAGTGCTGTTCCATATTCTGCTGGTTTTATATTGGCACTATATCCAACTCTCTGCCATGTTCCATTGACATTTTTTTCGACATAAGCACCAACTTTTTCAACCTTTTTCCCTACTGGTGCGATTTCTAAATATACTCTTGAACGCTTTGAAATTGAAAATGGATGATATGTTGTTGTTCCTTTTCCAACTTCATAGTAGCTTTTATCATTCGCCATTGAACCAAATTCTGTTTTCATGACTCCTGTTAAAATAATAATTTTATTGATCTTAGTTGGTAATTTTACATAAAATTCATCTCCTGCTTTTACAACAGCTGAGTATTCATCTCCATTACCATCTCCATTCAGATCTTTTATCAAAACTTTTTTCTTCGTTGCATCATACAATGGTATTTTTACTTTACTATCCCCCATAACATCAATTGCAAAAAGTCCTGGATCTGCAACTTTAATTTTCACCCAATGATCTTTTGCTTTATAATTTTTATTGTATAAATGCAATCCTCCGCTAGCCATATATTTTAAGAAATCATCTTCTGTATCAAACTGATACGCTGTCAATTCTGCTTTGTTCCATTCTTCTGGTTCAACATTTTTTGCTGCCTTCATTTGTGCCGTTTTGTTGATCTTAACTGCCGCTGATACGGACGGACTAAACATTCCAATACTTAACCCTGCTGCCAGCAAAACTGCTCCTGCTTTTTTAATTACCCTTCTGATCATAAAAATTCCTCCTTAATTCCTACCTTTGTAATTTTAATAATATCCGATTTCATAAACCCCATTTGTTTTCTTCGTAAGTTTTGAAATCTTAAAATAGTATGTGCCTTTTTTCTTCGGCAGCGTTACCATTTTTCCACTTGCTTCCTGTGTTACCTTAATTGTTTTAAATACTTTCTTGCTTCCTGCTTTATAAATCGTAAATTTATATCCTCCTGAAACTGTATCTTCCCCAAACTCCAGTCTCCTTTTCTTCTTACTGGATGTTACTTTTACCTTATACCATCTCTCTGCTTTTTCGCCTGTTGTATAAATATTAGAAATCTCTTTATTTAAAGAAATACTTTTTGCTTTTGATTTCTTATATGCTACATTTTTTGACTTGGAACTCTTTGTAAATGAAACTGCATTCAATTGCGTTTTTGGTGCTTTGATCAACAGTCTGTATTCACCCTTTTGCAGTCCATGAATAAAATCATCGTCATAAGATGCCGGTTCGATCTTTACTGTATTATCAAGTCTCTTCCATACACCTTTTTCTTTTTTCTCGATATATGCATAGGTTTCTCCGCCTTTTCTGTTGATCGCGGAAATATTAAATTCTACCGCAGATCTTTTTGATATGGAAAATGGATGATATGTCGCTGCACCTGTTCCTGATTCATAATAGGTATCTGATGCCTTCATTGATCCAAATTCATCCTTGATCACACCTGACGTAATAATGATTTTATCAATCTTAGCTGGCAATTGAATATAAAATGTTTCTCCTGTCTTGGCAAGTCTTCCATATTCCAGATCTCCGTCAGATGTTGTCTGTGCCAAAACTTTCTGCTTTGTGGAATCATATAATTTTACTTTCTGTGAGCCATCTCCGTCTGTATCTGCTGATACAACAAAATATCCTGGATCTTCTACTGTAATCTTTACCATACGATCACTCTGCTTAAAATTCTTGTTATATAAATGAGCTCCACCTGTTAACAGATAGTTTTCAAACTTGTCTGTTGAATCAAACTGATACGCTTTGATTTCTGTACGATTCCATTCCTCTGGCTCAACATAACGTGCCTGCTTTGTTATATTATTATTCGTTCCTGCAAAAACAGCTGCTCCCTGATAATTCATGGATACTCCGATTGCTGCTGCCATTATCATTACTGCTGTTTTCTTTAATATCCTGTTCATGCTATATCCTCCCATATCTTATTCTATTACCTTATTGCCTTATCTATCATAAATAACCCGATCCATCAAAATATCATGTTCTTCTATCGGAACTTTATCCAACAACAATTTTCTGTAACATATCATAATCTTTGGAAATTGTGTTCCTCGTAGAAAACGATCATAAAATCCGGCTCCATGGCCTAATCTGTGGCCTTCTTTATCTGCACCTACACATGGAATCACTGCCATATCAATTTGTTCTTTCGGTAAGACTTTACATTGTTTTGAAGGTTCCATGATTCCATATGCACCTTTTTCAAAGTCAGCCAGTGTTTTGATCTGTCTTACTTCCATAATTCCTTTTCCGATACACAATGGAACTCCTACTGTCTTTCCCTGATCTAATGCAAGTGCGATCAATGGCCACGTATCTACTTCATTTTCCATGCTTGCATAACAAAAAATAGTTTCAGCTTCCTTATATTCTTTTAATTCTTTGATCTGATCAAAAATCGATTGATCTGCTTCTTTGATATACTGTTTATCTAGTTGTTTGATCTTATCTTTTATCTGTTGTCTCGCTTCTTTTTTTGTCATGATGTCCTCCAGATGATCAATATATTTAGGTACGAAAAAATGAACCTAATTTCTTAGGTTCATTTTATCACAATTTGTTCACAAAGTATCGTTTTTTATTTATAAAGTCTCATATAAACTCATAATTTTTTCACCAGTTGCTACATCTTCTGAAAATGCTGTTGCACTTCCTGCTGCAGTTCCCATCTTCAGTGCTTCGTTGTAATCTCCGTTGCTTCTTAAATATCCTGTTACAAATCCTGCAACCATAGAATCTCCGGCTCCTACAGAGTTCTTAACTTCACCCTTTGGACAAGGTGTCACATGAACATCTCCTGCTTCTGTAATAAGGATCGCTCCGTCTCCTGCCATGGAAACTAAAACGTTTCTTGCACCCTTTTCCTGAAGTTTCTTTGCATATTCTACAATCTCATCATTTGTCTTTAATACAACACCAAACATCTCTCCTAATTCGTGATTGTTTGGTTTAATTAGGAATGGATGATATTTTAATACATTTAACAGTAGATCTTTTGTTGCATCTACAACGATTCTGATATCTTTTTCCTGAAGACGTTCCATGATCTTTTCATATACATCAGATGGAAGTGTTGCTGGAATACTTCCTGCCAGGATTAATACATCTCCATCCTGTAACTCATCAAGCTTCTCATACATCTTCTGTAACTCGTCATCATGGATCACTGGTCCCATTCCATTGATCTCACTTTCTTCATTTGATTTTACCTTAACATTGATTCGTGTCATTCCTTCACGGACTCTGATAAAATCAGGTGCGAATCCAAGCTCTTTTGCTCCTTTTTCAATGACATCTCCTGTAAAGCCTGCAATAAATCCAAGCCCTACACTTTCCATTCCAAGGTTCGCAAGGACATGGGATACGTTGATTCCTTTTCCTCCGCAGAAAATATATTCTCTTGTTGTACGGTTGATCTCTCCTAATGTCAGATTGTCTACCTTGATTACATAGTCGATCGCTGGGTTAAATGTTACTGTATAAATCATGAAAATACCTCCTCAATGGTTGTGATTTCTCTTAATTTGTTATTCTTAAGATGATCTGTGATAATGTTTGCTTTCTTAAGATCCGCAAACTTAAATGTTGATATTTGATCAAATTTGCTCTGGTCTGTAAGTATATATCTTTGCTGGCATTGTTCCATTGCTTTTCTCTTGATCGCAGCTTCCTTCATATCTGGAGTTGTAAACCCTCGAACCTCATCAATTCCGTTCGTTCCAAAAAATCCTTTGGTAAAATTGTACTTATCAAGCTGCTCTAATGCTTCTTCTCCAACAACAGCTTCTGTCACTGCCTTTATCTCTCCACCGATCAAATGCACTTTAAACCCTGCATTCATTAACTTTCTTGCATGTGTGATTCCATTCGTAACATAGATCACATCATACTCTTTCAGAAAATCAATGATCATCTCTGTTGTCGTTCCTGCATCCAGATATACCATATCTTCTTTATTAATAAGAGATGCCGCATACTCTCCAATCTTTCGTTTCTCGCTCTGATGCTTCTTTGCTTTCGTGATAACTTCTTCTTCTCGTGATAGAACAGACTTTACTGCGGTTGCTCCACCATGAACCTTGATCAGCAATCCCTGTCGGTTCAATTCTGTTAAGTCTCTTCTTATTGTTGATTCTGAGGTGTTAAGCCACTTTGTCAGATCTGTTACTGTGACTGACTGTTTCTCTCTTAAAATTTCTAATATTCGTTCAAAACGTTCTTGTGCTAACACATTCTTCACCTCTTTTCTCTCTATTTTAGTATATCACTCTTCCAGTCAAAGTCAATCATTTTCTTTCATTTTCAATCATCTATATTTTGTTCATACTTTGAAGATAATTTAAACACTTTTTCAGAATTTCCTCGTATAATAAAAATAGCGCAAAAAAAGAAATGGCAGAAAATTAATCTGCCATTTCTTTTTTTGCCTTTTGTTCTTTCACTAAGTTACCGCTTTTCCTTCAGCATGTTCTTACTTCCAATATAAGTTGCGATCATATATCCAACATAGATAACAATCACAATGATCAATGATTGCACTACCGCCTCTGATATATTGATCTGTCCTAAGGTTGAAATCAGAATGGAGGCTGTTTTAATTCCAACATAAGAATGAACCAACGCTAGACTTAATGGAAGACAGAAATATAAAATAATCTGTGCCTTGATCGCACGATTAACCATTTTTTGTGAAGTTCCAATCTTACGCAATAATTGATATTTTTCAATATTATCTGCATTTTCACTCAATTGCTGCAATGCCAATACGGCCGCACATGTAATTAAAAATACCAATCCTATATAGATTGCAATATATGTCATGATCGTACTTAGTCCCGTACTTTGTTCATACACTTCTTCTTTTGAAATCGCCATTGAATAAGGCGAATTCTGCATCTTGCCTGTTCTGATCAACTCTTTTAAATGGTTGTTATACCTTTCAGATACTTTCTTGGCATTTCCTTTCCAATTGATATTTAAATACAGTGTTGAATTATCAATCTTTAGTGTCTGAATGATATTATCATTTAACACAACTGTTCCCATATCTGTTTTGACTGGTGCCACCATAAAAGTATCCTTTTGAAGTTCATACTTTATTTTATATGTTTTTCCATCCAGTGTAATCTTCTGCTTATCTTTGGCCGTCTTCTCCATTGTCGGAATCAGATTTGCATAATCGCAGTTTAATATATATTCATCTGTTTTTAACGTTAATTCTTTTTCTCCGATTGCTTTTCGAAGCTTGTTATACTCAGACAGCTTCACAAAAGTTAATGGCACTTCATACAGATTCTTTACATAATCCTTTGTATAGTCTGAATATTTTTCTCTTCCTTTTAACAATGGCTCCATTTTATATCTGCACTGCTTAAATACACCATTTTGATAAACTGTGATCGGCAGAGTTTCTTTTGCATCTTCTTCGATCGATAATCCAAGCGAGTTCATTTTCTTCACAAACTTCTGCTGTAATTCATTCTGATATCCCTTTTGACTTAAACTATAAAATGAATAATCAAATTTCGTCAGATCTTCCAAATCTGTTTTCACAGAAGATGCCAATCCGCTTCCCGTTGCAAATGCACTGATCGCCAGAAACAACATCAGACACAACATGGACATAGAAACAAATGTTGTCGTAATCTTTGAGTTAATCTGTCGCAGAACAAACAGGTTCAATCCATTATAGTAAAATTTCTTATTTCTTTTTGCCAGTTCTAATAAAAATCCTGACAATGAAAAGAAGAATAGAAATGTTCCAATGACACCTAAAATGATACTCATTTTAAAATCATTGTCCACACCAAGCATCTGATTCTTTGTGATCAAATGATACGCTATCCCTATACATGCAATGGACATTACAAATAAAATCACTGATAGAACAGGATTTTTTAATCTCATTTTCTGGTTCTTTTTTGCTGCATTCAACAGATTGATCAATTTATATTTTGATATTGTGATTCCATTAAATATCATCACAATAATAAAAATAATTGCAAAATACATAATTGTCTGAATAAATGCAGTTTGCGAGAAAACAAACTTAAATTCTTTCATCTGCACTGCAAACATTTTAGCTGTCAGCATTGCTAAACCTTGAGATAAAAATACGCCTGCAATCAGTCCAGCGATCAATGCGAAAAAACCAATTAATAAAGTTTCAATTAACAAAATTTTTGAAACCTGTCGTTTCTCCATCCCCAACAACAGATAGATTCCCATCTCCTTATGTCTTCGTTTCATTAAAAACTGATTGGCATAGATGATCAGAAATCCCAAGATCACTGCGACAAATACAGAAATCCAATTAATGATCACTGACATCAAATGCATCATTGATTTCTGGCTTTCATTCAATTTTAAAACTGCCTGCTGTGCCTGAACAGAATTGAACATATAAAACAAGCAGATTCCAAACGTCAATGTCAGAAAGTAAATCGTATAATCACGAATACTTTTTTTGACATTACTAAATGCAATTTTAGAATACATTCGTACTGTCACCTCCAAGCAATGTCACAACCTCGATGATGCGGTCGAAAAACTGTTTCCTAGAATCACTTCCACGAACTAGTTCATTAAAGATTTTTCCATCTTTGATAAACAGAATACGTTTGCAATAGCTTGCTGTAAATGCATCATGTGTTACCATAAGAATCGTTGCATTTAATTCCACATTCATCGTATCCATGCTGTCGAGTAACATTCTCGCAGCCTTGCTGTCCAAAGCTCCTGTTGGTTCATCCGCAAGGATCAGAGATGGATTTGAGATCATTGCTCTCGCACTTGCCACTCTCTGCTTCTGCCCTCCAGACATCTGATATGGATATTTGTTTAACACCTCTGTGATCATTAATTTCTCTGCGATCGATCTTACTCTGTCCTCAATCTCTTTTGCCGGAACTTTCATGATCGTAAGTGCCAGTGCAATATTTTCAAATGCTGTCAATGTATCTAACAGATTAAAGTCCTGAAAGATAAATCCCAGTTCCTCTCTCCTGAATTTTGAAAGATGCTTTCCTTTCAGTTTGGTAATATCCATTCCATTGATCAAAATATTTCCGGCCGTCACACGGTCGATGGTTGATATACAATTCAGCAACGTAGTCTTACCACTTCCAGAAGCTCCCATGATTCCAATATACTCACCCTTCTCTACTTCAAAACTGATCCGGTCGATCGCCTTTGTCAGATTTGCTTTACTACCATAATATTTTTCAATATTATCAACCTTCAATACAGAACTCATTCTTCCATCTCCTTATCTTTCTTTTCAAATCATTTTGTTTTACCCTTTTGTTCCTCTTATTGACTTGTCTATAATATATCATTAGCCAAAAACTGTATCCATCGATTTTCCTTACATGAAACTTACAATTTTGTCATATTGATATTTCCCATGAAAACTACTATACTAAATTTAACATGACTATATAAAGGAGGAACTCAACATGTATTTAAAAAATGAAGACGTAAAAATTGGAACAATTCCTGACGCTAATGGTTCTGACACACCACTTAGAAAAATGGAATTCTTAACAAAGAAAGAAATGAAAGACAGCAGCCGCCTCTACGGAAAAGTCATCGTACCACCAGGATGTGCCCTTGCTTATCATACTCATGAAAATGAAGGGGAAGCTTATCATATTCTTCAGGGAACTGGTCTTTACAACGATAATGGTACAAAGTATGAAGTACACGCTGGAGACACTACATTTACAAGTGATGGTGCCGGACATGCCATTGAGAATATTGGAAATGAAGATCTTGTATTTATGGCACTGATCTTATTAGATAAATAATCTGCTTTTAAATCATTGATCATCTAAGAATAAAAATATAATATAAAACGCTGGTCCAAATAATCATTGGTCCCAGCGTTTTTCTATCTCTATTTCTAAAATTTAAATTCATGAAATTTTGGTTTCATCTGATCAAACGTATAGATTCCATTAAATCCAATTTCTTTCAGTATCTTCTGCGATTCCATAACCCTGTCTCCAACACGGTCCGCATTATGTGCATCAGATCCGATCGTAATAATCTTTCCACCCATATCATGATAAAGCTCTAAGATTTCCCTTGACGGCATCAGACTTTTCAGATGATAAGCACGACTTGAGGTATTCAATTCAATTCCTTTTCCATCTGCGATCACAACTTCAAAGATCTGTTCAATCAAATCTTTAATTTTTTCAAGCTCAATTTCACCATTCAGATCGTATCTTTTGATTACATCGAGATGTCCCAGAATACTGTAATCTTTATATGCCTTTACAACGTCTAAAATTTCCTGATAGTATCTTCGATTATATTCTAACTGAGTCTTCCCTTTCTGCGGCTCCTGTCTCCAGTACTCTTTATTCTCTACCTGATGGCAGGAAAAGATTACAAAATCAAACGGATACTGTCCAAATGTTTCCTCATACGCTTTTGTTGTATGTACCTGAATTCCAAATTCGATTCCTGTCTTTAATGTGATCTGCCCTTTATATTTTTCTTTCATTTCTTCCATTTCTTTAAAATAAGCATCATAATCACAATTGACTACTGTCGGTACATCATAGTCAGAATGTTCTGTAAAACATAGTTCATCCATTCCTAATTCAATGGCTTTCTGAATCTCCAGCTCCATTGGAAAATCTGTATCTTCACTAAAATATGAATGTATATGGTAATCTGCAAACATTGTAAACCTCCTGTTGGATCATTCATTTAGAAAAATCATTGAGCTTCTTGGAAAACCAATGGTAACAATCGTGTATTCTTCTTCTTTTGACTCAATCTTGAAACTTAACTGCAATTTGTCACAAAGCTTCTTACACAAATATAATCCCATCCCGGTTGATTTCTCATAGTTTCTTCCTGTAGTTCCAGTATAACCTTTATCTGTCACTCTTGGCAAATCTTTTGCTGCAATTCCAATTCCATTATCCCGAATCTCTAAAAAAATCTGATTCGTTGATTGTCTTGCCTCAAAGGATATCTGTGGATCTTCTTTTTTATATTTTACCGCATTGCTGATAATCTGATTTAATATAAATAACAGCCACTTTTCATCACTAAATATTTTCTGGTCCAGATTGTTCATACTAATTTTAATCTTGTTGCTGATCATGATTCTTGCATTGGATCTGACAGCTTTTTGTACCATATCTTTTAAATTTAATTCTTTTACCAGATAATCTTTTTCTACGCTATTGCTTCGTGCATAATAAAGTGCTTGTTCAAGATAGTAATTAATCTGCTGTAATGCCTCATCCATTGCTTCTGTGATTTCTGACGGATGATTCTCAAGAATTAACTTGGCTGCTGCCAATGGTGTTTTCACTTCATGAATCCACATTTCAATATATTCCCGATAGCCTGCCGCCTCCGTTCTATACTGAAGTATTTCATCATTCATAGACTTATTACAGCTTTGCAGAATATCATAAATAAATTCTCCCTCAAAAAAATCTGGCCGCTCCATCATTTCAGAAAGCATATTTTTCTGATCCAGCATATCAAGTTTAATTGTCATTTCTTTATAATATCTGAACTTTTTCATATACTGTTGTCCAAGATAAATAAGCTCCAGTAAAATACCGATCACTAGTAAATAAATCATCAAATATCTATTCACTTCAAAAATATAAAATAATCCTTCTATCAGACATAGAAATATAAAATGAGTTGCCATCTGTGCATAATAAATACTTAAAAATCTTCGCAGTCTCATACCATATACCCTTGCCCTCTTTTGGTTTTTATGAAATCTTTTAACCCTGCTGACTCTAATTTCTTTCTGACACGATTAACATTTACAGTTAATGTATTATCATCAATAAATTCATTGGACTGCCATAATGTTTCCATCAGATGATCTCTGCTGACAATCTTACCTTTATTTTGTAAAAGCGTATACAATATTCTCATTTCATTTTTGCTCAATTCAATAACCTGATCTTCATAAACAACCGTACTGTTATTTAATTGTAATTTCAAGCCATGATATTGTACTGAATTCTCTACTTCTTCTTTCCGGGTTCTTTTCAGCATTGCAGAAATCCTTGCTAATAAAATCTGTGTATTATATGGTTTCGTCACAAAATCATCTGCTCCAAGATTCATGCTCATCAGTTCATCCATCTCACTGTCACGGCTTGTCACAACTATAATCGGTACTTCTGATTTTTCTCTGATGGCTCTACATACATAATAGCCATCATATAAAGGCAGATTAATATCCAGTAAGATTAAGTCTGCGTTTTCTCTTAAACAATCTTCCAAAACGGTATCAAAATGTTCTATTGCTATAATCTCATATCCATATTTACTCAATAATATGCTAAGTTCATTACGAATGGGTTCATGATCTTCTACTATGATTATCTTTGCTTTCATTTTCTTTCTCCCCACCTTTCCTTATGAGTTCTTATAATTCTTATAATAATGAATTCTTATAATATCATATCATAAACTTTTGCAAAAGAAAAAGCGCCTCACATTTGAGACGCTTTCGGAAGTTTTTTATTTCTTATTTTTTAGGCTGTAAAGATTCTTTTCCACCCATATATGGTCTTAATACTTCTGGAATTGCAACGCTTCCGTCTTCTCTTAAGTTGTTCTCTAAAAAAGCAATCAGCATTCTAGGTGGTGCTACTACTGTATTATTTAATGTATGAGCAAAGTAGTTTCCGTTTTCACCTTTCACACGGATACGAAGTCTTCTTGCCTGTGCATCACCAAGGTTAGAACAGCTTCCTACTTCGAAATATTTCTTCTGTCTTGGAGACCATGCTTCTACATCAACAGATTTTACCTTAAGATCTGCTAAGTCACCAGAGCAGCATTCTAATGTTCTTACTGGAATATCCATAGAACGGAATAAATCTACTGTATTCTTCCATAGTTTTTCATACCAGTCTTTGCTTTCTTCTGGTTTACAAACAACGATCATTTCCTGTTTTTCAAACTGATGGATTCTGTAGACACCACGTTCTTCAATCCCATGTGCTCCTTTTTCTTTTCTGAAGCATGGAGAATAACTTGTCAATGTTTTTGGTAACTGATCTTCTGGTGTTGTTGTGTCGATAAATTTACCGATCATAGAATGTTCACTTGTTCCGATCAGATACAGGTCTTCACCTTCGATCTTGTACATCATAGCATCCATTTCGTCAAAACTCATAACACCTGTTACGACATTGCTTCTGATCATGAAAGGTGGTACGCAGTAAGTAAATCCTCTATCGATCATAAAGTCTCTTGCATATGCGATAACTGCAGAATGTAATCTTGCAATATCTCCCATCAGATAATAGAATCCATTACCTGCTACTTTTCTTGCACTATCAAGATCAATTCCATCAAAGCTTTCCATAATGTCTGTATGATATGGTACTTCAAAATCAGGAACAACTGGTTCTCCAAATCTTTCAAGTTCAACGTTTTCACTGTCGTCTTTACCAATTGGTACAGATGGATCAATAATATTTGGAATTGTCATCATGATCTCTTTGATCTTCTCTTCGACAACTTTTTCTCTTTCACTTAATTCTTCAATACGATCTGCAGATGCTGTAACCTGTTTTTTAACTTCTTCTGCTTCTTCTTTTTTACCCTGTCCCATTAAGGCACCAATCTGTTTAGATAATTTGTTACGATCTGCACGAAGTGCCTGAACTTCCTGTTTGATCTCACGATTTTCCTTATCAAGTTCGATAACTTCATCAACTAAAGGTAACTTACGATCCTGAAATTTATTTTTGATGTTCTGTTTTACTACATCTGGATTTTCTCTTAAAAATTTAATATCTAACATTTTTTCCTCCAATTATTTGTTCATACATTTTTCTAATGTTGTTTTTTCCTCATCTGATAATGCTACTTTGGCAGCACCATCTTTGATTTCTTTGGCATAAACATATGTTGCATTCTGACTGCTCATACCATTTAAAAGTGTTCCATTATTATTATGGTCAAGTAATGCAATTACAAAACTTGTTTCTCCACCCATATCAGAGAACGCATTATACTTATATACTTCCATCTTAGAAAAGCTACTCCTATGTTCTTCATCGATTCTCTGTATTTCACCTTCTAGAAAATCTTGTTCTACAATGATTTCGTTAAGCTTTTCAAATTTCTTGATAATGCTTTCTTCTAATGATTTACCATCTTTTCCCGATAGGAATTTTTCGTAACGCTTTTTTAGTTTACTAACTTTAACTAAAGCAACAATTACAAGGATCAGTGCTAATGCTAATACACCGGCCAGGCCAATCACAACATATTCCATACTTACACTGTTTAAAAAATTTGTCATCTCATGTTCCTCCTAAATTGATCTTATCATATCCACAATGCGTTCTAATTCGTCTTGTGAATAATACTCAATTTCTATTTTTCCTTTATTATTCTTTTTATTTTTAATAGTTACCTTGCTTCCAAGAACCTGTTTCATAGATTCTTCCAGCTGAGTATAAAGGATATCGTGAACATCTTTTTCTTCTTTTTTATTTTTTTTGATTTTCTTTAAATCTTTGACAAGTTTTTCAATATCTCTGACGCTTAATTTTTCATCAAAAACTTTCTGTGCAATTTCATATTGTTGATCTTTGTTTGTAATTGCTAATAATGCTCTTGCATGTCCTGTACTGATCATTTCTTCTTCCAGCATTTTTTGTACTCTTGGATCAAGTTTCAAAAGTCTTAATGAGTTTGTGATCGCAGCACGGCTCTTGCTAACCTTGCCTGCAACTTCATCTTGTTTTAATTGAAATTCTTCCATTAGGCGTTTATATGCCATAGCTTCTTCAATTGGATTTAAATTATCTCTTTGAATATTTTCAATTAAAGCGATCTCTACAACTTCATTTTCATTATACTTACGGATCATGACAGGGACTTCATTAAGGCCTGCTAATTTTGCTGCTCTCCATCTTCTTTCTCCTGCAATGATCTCATAGAAGTCATCTTTTGGAGTTACCAAAATTGGCTGCAACATTCCATATTGTTTAATTGAATCTGATAATTCCTGTAATGTATCTTCATCAAACTGATTACGTGGCTGATCAGGATTAGGTTCAATCTTGTCAATTGGTAATGTCAGTTCTTTCTCTGGCTCAGCTTTTTTCTTTGATTTCGATGATCTTGATACTTTTTTCTTTACTTGTTCTACATCTTCTTCATCGACAATCGGTGCTTTTGGAATCAGTGTATTCAATCCTCTTCCAAGTCCCATTTTCTTTCCTGACATTATTTTTTACCTCCATTTTCAATCACTTCTTCTGCAAGTAGATTATAGCTTTCTGCTCCTGAAGATCGAGGTGCATATACATTGATTGGAAGTCCATGACTTGGTGCCTCTGCCAGACGTACATTTCTTGGAATGATCGTCTTGTAAATATTCTGATTTAAGTACGATTTGACATTCTCTACAACCTGCAGCGATAGATTTGTTCTACCATCATACATTGTAAACACAACACCCTCTATCTTTAATCTTGGATTCAGACTCTTCTGAATCAGGTCAATTGTATAGATCAGCTGTGTAAGTCCATCCAATGCATAAAATTCACATTGAATCGGAACAATTACGGTATTTGCTGCTGTCATGGCATTTACTGTTAACATTCCCAATGCCGGTGGGCAATCGATAATAATAAAATCGTATCTTCTTCTTACCTTTTGAAGATTCTCTTTCATGATAAACTGCATTTTATCCACAGTCATCAATTCAATTTCTGCTCCAGCTAAATTTCGATTTGCTGGAAGTAAGGATAGATTATCAAACAAGTCTTTAATGATACAATCTTGTATCTTTTCTTCTCCTGTAATCACCTCATAAGTTGTCTTATCCAGCTCGTTTTTGTCTAATCCCAAGCCACTGGTGGTATTTCCCTGAGGATCCATATCAACGAGTAAGGTTTTCTTTCCTTTTGCCGCAAGTGCTGCTGAAAGATTAACCGCTGTCGTTGTCTTTCCAACTCCACCTTTCTGGTTGGCAATTGCAATAATTCTTCCCATTTTTTTCTCCTTTTGAACAATATTATAACACTATTTTTTTTGCATTGCCATATGTTTCACGTGAAACATTTATTATTTTTTTGTGCAATATTTGTTTCACGCAATTTCAATTTTTTCAAAAATGTTTCACGTGAAACATTTTATAATATTCAGATGCGAAAAGGAGTATTCATCTGAATACTCCTCAATTGCTTATAAATTTTGAAATGCATCTGTCCATAATAATTAATAAAGCTTTATTATTAATTACATTTGTTCTGGACACTGGATTCCTAATAATTCTAATGCATCTTTAATTACCTGTTTTGCCAAAATAACAATCTTAACTCTTGCTTCTTTTAATTTCTGATCCTCTACATTACACTGATTTTCATGATAAAAACGATTGAAGCTTTGTGCTACTCCCATAACATATCTAGAAACTACAGAAGGTTCTAATCTATCTGCTGCCACTTTGATCACTTCTGGGAATCTTTCGATTTCCTTTAATAAAGCTACAGATGTTTCATCTGTTACTAAGGATGCATCAATATCTCCAACTTCTGTGATTCCTGTTTTTCTCAACACACTTGCAGCTCTTGCATATGTGTACTGAACATATGGTCCTGTCTCACCATCAAAGCTGTGAATCTTCTCCCATGTAAATGTTACATCTTTGATTCTCTGGTTATACAAGTCATTAAAGATAATTGCTCCAATTCCAACTTTCTGTGCAACATCTTCTTTATCTTTAAGATCTGGATTCTTTTCTGCAATGATCTCTCTGATCTTAGATACAGATTCTTTTAAGATGTCTTCTGCATATACGATATTACCACTTCTTGTTGAAAGCTTTCCACCTTCTAAACTTACTAATCCATAAGGTACATGAATCAGGTTTTCTTTTGCCCATTCATATCCCATTAATTCTACTACTTTAAATACCTGTGCAAAATGTAATTTCTGCTCTAATCCAGTTACATAAATACACTTATCAAAATTATATTCTTTCTTTCGATAGAAAATTGCAGCTAAATCTCTTGTTGCATAAATACTACTTCCGTCTTTCTTCATTACAAGACATGGCGCCATATCATATTCATCAAGATCTACGATCATTGCTCCTTCACTTTCTTTTAGAAGATTTTTCTCTTTTAATTCTTCTACAACTGCTGCTGTTTTATCACGATAAAAGCTTTCACCTGTGTAATGATCAAAATCCATATTCAGCATTTTATAAATTCTTTTATATTCTACCATACTGATATCTTTAAACCATTCCCAGATAGATAATGCTTCTTCATCACCTTTTTCCATCTTGGCAAACCATTCTCGAGCCTGATCATTTAATGTATCATCTTTCTCAGCTTCTTCATGGAATTTTACATAAATTCTTAAAAGCTCAGGAATACCTTTTTCTTCAACCGCTTCTTTACTTCCCCATTTCTTATACGCAACGATCAGTTTACCAAACTGTGTTCCCCAATCACCTAAATGATTAATTCTTTCTACGTGATATCCCAATTTATCAAAAATATGATATAAAGAGTTTCCAATGATTGTCGTTCTTAAATGTCCAACATGAAAGTTCTTTGCAATATTAGGTGAAGAATAATCGATACAAACAGTTTTTCCTTTTCCGATTTCCTGGGTACCATAAGTATCATTTACTTTTGCTAAAACTTCTTTTACATAATTTTCTTTATTCAAAAAGAAGTTTACATAAGGGCCCATAGCTTCTACTTTTGATACATCGTCGCTTGCAGGAATTTTTTCTGCAAGCTCTGTTGCGATCATATTAGGAGCTTTTCTAAATACTTTCGCTAATTGAAAACATGGAAATGCGAAATCTCCCATATCATCTTTTGGTGGAATTTCAAGAATTCCATCAATCTTCTCTTTATCTAATTCTTCGATTGTCTGATCTAATAAATCAATAACTTTATTTCTCATAATCTTCCCTTTCTATAGTTCGATCAATGCCTGAACATTAATTGAATTTGTCTTCCATCTTGTCACTGAAAATTCTTTTGTAAGTTCTTTTTCAAGGGCACTGCGTTTCTCATAAAACTCTTTTGCATTTTTAATAATTTTAGGTTTTGCTTCTATTTTAATCAATATTTTATACTCATCAATAGTTTTTTCAAAGTTAATAACAAAAACCCCTATATCATCCATTAATATCTCAAATATCTCATGAAATCCTTTCAAAAATGAAAATGTCATACAAACTTTAGATTCCTCTTTTGATTCGCGATAATTTAATCGTGCTGTTGGATATATTTTTTTAATATATTTCATCAATTCATCAAACGCTGGAACAAATGGAATCTTTTCATCTTCGTTAACATCTTCAGTTACTATATCATCAAAGAGCAGATCTTCTTCTAATCCCTTTTGATAGCTAAGCAATTCTTCGATTCTATGATCTTTATCATGAATCTTCTTCTGAAATTCTTTGATATCTTTTTCAATCTTTATAACATCTTCTGAAACACTTTGCTTTGATTCTTCGATTTCTAATGGTAACGGTGAAAATATCTTTCGTATCTGATAGATTTTCTGCTGGTTTTCAATCGTACCTTCTTTTTCATTCTTTTCCTGCATGACCTCATACATCTTGCGGTTCAACTGATGTCTGTCTGTTTTTAATAACTGTATCTGTTCTTCCAGATAATCATATAACTGACTGATCAAATAACTTTTTTCTTTCTTCTTCTCCATATTTTTACCACTTTCTTTTTATCATAAACGATAACCATCAGAAATGAAAGTAAAACCTTTTAACAAATTGGTTCCTTTGATGGTAAACCAGCTTTCCTTGGAAAACGTTTTGGTGTTGCTTTTGTCTTATGAATCTTTAAAATTGTTCTCGCCATATCTGTATCCGGAATTTCAAAAGATATAATATCTTCAATATTTCCACCTAGAATTTTCACCGCTTTTTTTGAATTCTTGGCTTCTTCTTTGATATCCCCTGATTTATATGGAAGAAAATATCCCCCTTCTTTTACATAAGGAATACAATACTCTGATAAAACTGTCAGATTTGCCACCGCTCTTGATACTACATAATCAAAATTTTCTCTATATTCTTTTTGTTTTGCAAAATCTTCTGCACGTCCATGAATCGCTGTGATTTTTTGAAGTCCTAATGTGTTGATTACTTCATTTAAAAATTTAATTCGTTTGTTTAAGGAATCTAGTAATACAATCTCTAATTCTGGAAATGCAATCTTTAATGGAATCCCTGGGAATCCTGCACCTGTTCCTAGATCCAGAATTTTTTGATCTTTCAACTCAACTCCACTCTTTACCAATGCCAAGCTATCTGCAAAATGTTTATCGATTACTTCATTTTTTTCTGTGATCGCGGTCAGGTTCATCACTTTATTCTTCTCTACAAGCATCTTATAATACATTTCAAACTGTTCTAACTGATGATCACTTAATGCAATTCCAAATGCAGCTGCTTTTTCTCTTAATCTTTCCATCTATTATCTCCTATGGTGCATCTGTTCCAGATAAATCAGCAATACAGAAATATCTGCTGGTGACACCCCTGAAATTCTGGATGCCTGTCCGATAGACGATGGTCTGATCTTTGATAACTTCTGTTTTGCTTCAATTCGCAAGCTTCCAACATCTTCGTAATCAATATCTTCTGGAATTCTCTTTTTCTCCATCTTCTTAAACTGTTTTACCTGTGACAACTGACGTTTGATATATCCTTCATATTTAATATTAATATTTACCTGTTCCTGAACATCCAGATCGTACTCTGGTCTATCTGGATCGATTGGTGCCAAATCCATATAAGTAAGCTCTGGACGACGAATCAGTTCTGTCATCTTTGCAGATGATTTTAATGTTGTACTGCCAAGTTTCTCAAGCAATGTCTGAACATTTTTGGATGCACCCACATTAATATCTTCAAGACGCTTCATCTCATCTTCAATCTGCTGTTCTTTTACTAATAACTTGTCATATCGTTCCTGACTGATCAATCCTGCTTCATATCCAATCTTTGTCAGACGAAGATCCGCATTATCCTGACGAAGTAGTAAACGATACTCTGCTCTTGATGTCATCATACGATATGGTTCTTGTGTTTCTTTTGTAACCAGATCATCGATCAAAACTCCAATATAAGCCTGTGAACGATCCAGAATGATAGGATCTTTTTCCTGTAATTTACGTGCAGCGTTGATACCTGCCATCAACCCTTGTGCTGCTGCCTCTTCATATCCTGAGCTTCCATTAAACTGTCCACCAGAAAATAAACCATCAATCTCTTTAAATTCCAGAGATGCTTTTAACTGTGTCGCATCAATACAATCATACTCAATTGCGTAAGCATTTCTCACGATCTTGGCATTCTCAAGTCCTGGAACACTGTGATACATCTTATACTGTACATCTTCTGGCAATGAACTTGACATACCACCAACATACATCTCATTTGTATATTCGCCTTCTGGCTCAATAAATACCTGATGACGATTCTTATCTGGAAACTTCACGATCTTGTCTTCGATAGATGGACAATATCTAGGTCCTGTTCCCTCAATTGCTCCAGAAAATAATGGTGATCTGTGAAGATTTTCTTTGATGATTTCATGTGTCTCTTCTGTTGTATACGTTAACCAGCATGAAATCTGATCTCTCTTGATATCTTCTTCCTTATTTGTAAAGCTGAATGGTACGATCCTTTCATCTCCAAACTGCTCTGCCATCTTAGAAAAATCAATCGTATTCTTATCAATTCTGGCAGGTGTTCCTGTTTTAAATCGTCTCATGAAAATACCATGACTCTTTAAGGAATCTGTCAGATAATTGGCTGCCTGCAGCCCGTTTGGTCCTGTGTGATTACTTACTTCCCCATAAATGCAACGTGCTTTCAGATAAGTTCCTGTCGTCAATACAACTGCTTTTGCATAATAAACCGCACCTGAATATGTCTTAACTCCTTTAATCTTTCCATCTTCCACAAGGATTTCTGTAACTTCCCCCTGACGAAGTGTAAGATTTGGTGTATTCCCCATAACCTGTGTCATAGAAATAGAATACATCTTCTTATCTGCCTGTGCTCTCAAAGAATGTACTGCCGGTCCCTTTGATTTATTTAGCATCTTGGACTGTAAATAGGTTTTATCGATATTTTTACCCATTTCACCACCAAGTGCATCAATTTCTTTTACCAGATGTCCCTTAGAGCTTCCTCCAATATTCGGATTGCATGGCATCAGTGCAACACTATCCATGCTTACTGTAAAACAGATTGTTTCAAATCCCATTCTGGCTGCTGCAAGTGCGGCTTCACATCCGGCATGGCCAGCACCTACAACAATGATATCATATTTTTCTTCTAAATTATTCATCTTTATTTACCCATACAAAATTCTGCAAAAATCTCATTTACCAGGTCTTCTCCCACAGATTCTCCTGTGATAAATCCTAAATGCTCATAGGCATCTAAAAGATCAATAGAGAAGAAATCTTCTGGCATTCCATCTTCAATACTCTGTAATACCATAGAAAGGCTCTTTAATGCCTCACTTACTTCTGTTTTGTGTCTCATATTCGTCAGGTATATTTCATCATTAAACGAAACATGTCCTTCAAAGAAAATATCCTGAATCAATTGATATAATTCTTCAATTCCAGTCTGCTCCTTGGCTGAAATCTGAACGATCTGATCAAAACCTTTTTCCTTAAGATTTTCCTTTGTCACTACCTGCTCAAGATCAGCTTTATTTAATAAAACAATCGTTTGCTTACCTTCAATAAGCTGCATGATTTCTTCATCATCCTTCGTTAAAGGATCTGATGTATCTACAACATAAAGAACAAGATCCGCTTTCTTTAACAGTTCTTTGGCTTTGTCTACTCCAATCTTTTCAATCAGATCATTTGTATCTCTGATTCCTGCTGTATCAATGATGTTCAGCGGAATTCCTTTGATCTGAATTGATTCTTCCAACGTATCTCTTGTTGTACCTGCAATATCTGTAACGATTGCTCGTTCCTCTCCCAGCAAAACATTCAACACAGAAGATTTTCCTGCATTCGGTTTTCCAACAATAACAGTCTGTATTCCTTCTTTGAGAATTCGTCCATTATCTGCATTCTCCAGAAATTCATTCAACTGTTTAATAATTTTCTCAACCTGCTCTCTCAGCTCATCTGAAAATCCATCCACACTATAATGTTCTGGGTCATCCAATGCTGATTCGATAAATGCAACGCTGTGAATAATCTGTTTTCGGATCTCTGTAATTTTCTTTCCAAGCGCCCCCTCTAACTGCTTTAAAGATGTGCTCATTGCAAATTCATTCTTAGACTGAATCAGATCCATAACAGCTTCTGCTTCTGAAAGGTCGATTCGTCCATTCAAAAATGCTCTCTTTGTAAACTCACCTGGCTCTGCAGGTGCTGCTCCGGCCTTAAATACTGCTTCCAGAACTTTCTTCATAACAACCACACCACCATGGCAGTTAATCTCTACAACATCTTCTGCTGTATAAGAATGTGGACCTTTCATAACAAGCACAATACACTCATCAAGCAATGTCTCTCCGTCATATACGTGTCCATAATGTGCTG
Organism: Anaerostipes amylophilus; assembly: GCF_025567365.1. Classification (NCBI taxonomy): domain Bacteria; kingdom Bacillati; phylum Bacillota; class Clostridia; order Lachnospirales; family Lachnospiraceae; genus Anaerostipes; species Anaerostipes amylophilus. The sequence goes on from NZ_JAOQJG010000009.1 coordinate 42,337, forward strand.
TATATGTCTTGACTTCCTTTATCTTCTTATCTATTTTCTTCGGTTTAAATACTTTTTCAATAATATCCAGTGCCTGATCTCCGCTGATCCTGATAATTCCAATTCCACTATTGGTCATCGGAGTAGCAATTGCTGCAATCGTATTTGACTTCATATAATATACCTCAAAAAAGGGCTGCCTAAATTAAGGCAGCCCTAAATCTTATTTTTTAAGCATAACAACAACTTTACGATAAGGATCCTTACCTTCGCTCTTTGTAATCACTTCCGGATCTCTCTGCAATGCAGAATGGATGATTCTACGCTCATTTGGATTCATTGGTTCTAAGTAAATTGGTTTTTTATTCTTCTTTACTTTATACGCAATGCTTCCTGCTAATTTCTCTAAAGTCTGCTGTCTTCTTTCTCTGTAATTTTCTGTATCAAGCTTGATCTTTACAAAAGAATCGCTCTCTTTATTTACATAAAGACTGATAAGATACTGCAGGGCATCCAGTGTCTGTCCATGCTTACCGATCAATGCACCCATCTTCTCTCCAGATACATTGATGTTTAATACGTTATCTCTGCGGTTATAGTAAAGATTTAACTTTGGATCAAGTCCCATCGCTCTTAACACTTCATCCAAATACTTTTCAGTATCTTTAATGATCTGATCAATATTCTCTGGTGTCTTATTCTTCTTAGTTTCCTTTACAGGAACCTCTTCTTTTGCTTTAGAACTCTTCTTAGGCTGACGATTTGATTTCTCATCTGCCGTCTTCGCTGGTTTCTTTTCAACCTTTTTCTTAGGTTTTTCTTTTTCTATTGTCTGAGACTTAACTTCTGTCTCTTTCTTTTCTTCTTCTTTAATTTCAATGATGACTGGTTTCTTAAACAGCCCAAAAAAGCCATTACTTCCCTGATCGATCACTGTATACTTGAGGTCTGTACTTGGAATTCCCAACTCCATTGCAGCATTCATAACTGCATCAGATTCAGTTTTTCCAGTGAATCTCTTTGCTGACATCCTTATTTACCCCCTTTGTTTTTGTTGAGTGCATTCGCTTTAGAAGCAATTCCTCCTTTAGAATTTCCTGAATAATCAATATTCTTTGTTGATTTCAGATTTGCATTCTTCTTAATGCTGGAATCTGTACCTTGCAGTCCCTGCTGTTCAGCCTGTGCTCCCAACATCTTTTCATAAAGAGAAGGACCTTTTTTCTTTCTTTTCTTAGCTGCCTTCTCACGACTTTTTTCAATAATCTTATCCATATCAGCATGATCATAATGGTAATTAAACGCAACCTGCTGAATATACTGGAATAAAGCACTCGCTGTCCAGTAAATACCAATACCGATTGGTAATGAAATACACATTACAAATGACATTAACGGCATTGTGTACATCATACTCTTTGTCATTCCTGCTCCTGGTGTACTTTCATCCATCTGATTTGTAGACATAGATGTTTTTGCACTTAAGAACTGAAAAATAAATGATAATACAGGGATGATCAGTAATGGAGTTAATCTGAATCCTGGTGCTGAATTTAAATCCATACCTAAAAATAGATTTGGATGATACTGTGTATCATGTGCAATCTGAGGAATATAAGTATTAACACCACGAATTACATAATACAGTGCCATGATGATCGGAAACTGAATTAATGTTGGTAAACATCCACCAGTTGGACTTGAACCATACTTTTCATAAACTTTCTGCATCTCTTCATTCTGTTTCATCATAGATGCCTGGTCTCTTTTGTTACGATATTTCTTAGTGATCTTATTGATCTCTGGCTGCATATGCTGATTGATCTTCATAGATCTCTGCTGTTTCATTGTTAATGGTAATAAAATTAACTTAGAAACTAATGTAAATAAAATAATACATAAACCAACATTATAGATACCCATTGTTGCTAATCCACTATAGATTGCTCGAATGATCCAACCAAAAATAATTACAAACGGAGTTAAAATACCTCCGGTGCCCGTAGTCTGGGCTTGTGCCAATAACATCATTTTTTGCACCTTTTTCCTTTCCTGACTTCCGGAACAGGGTCATATCCGCCTTTTGAAAATGGATTACATCGTAATATTCTAAAAATTGCCAAAAGACTCCCTTTGACAACTCCGTGCTTCTCCAATGCTTCTATGGCATATTCCGAACAAGTCGGAACATAAATACATGTTCCTCTTCCCTTTAATTTCGATAAATATTTTCTGTAAAACCTGATAATGGATATTAAAATCTTCTTCAATTGTGTTCAACTCTTCTTAGATGATGCAGATCTACCAAATGTAAAAATGCACTTTCAATCGTATGGCAGTCCTTTCCTTTTGCAGTTTGTCTTGCAATTACTACCATATCATATCCTGTTTTTAAATTATCCTGATTCAAACGATAGCTTTCACGAATTAAGCGTGTAGTTCTATGACGCACTACACTATTTCCAACTTTTTTACTTACTGATATTCCCAGACGGTTATATTCTAGGTCATTCTTCCTATAATAAAGGACCAAGTACTTATTAGCTTTGGATTTTCCTTCATTATATACCATCTGGAACTCTTTATTATTTCTTAATGAATGATAATTTTTCATGGTTCTCTTCCTTATTAATAGAGAAAAGAAAAGGTCACATCTCTGCGACCTAAGCTGATAATCTATTTCTTCCTTTTGCTCTTCTGCTCTTCAGAACTTTTCTTCCGTTTGCAGTGCTCATTCTTTTTCTAAATCCATGAACCTTAGATCTCTGTCTTTTCTTTGGCTGAAATGTCATTTTCATTCTAAAACACCTCCTTAACAAAATTTTATGCGTTATATATATGAATAATATATTCGTAAAAACATCACTCCTATTATAGACAGAGAAATGCCAAAAAGTCAAGTAAATTCTACGCTTTTTTCACTTTCTTATGTATTTTCATATATATTGTGGTTTGCACGAAAGTTATCCACAATTTGTAGATAACTTGTGCATAACTTGGTGATAAAATGTGGGCAATAAACACACAAAATGTCGAATTGCCTTATTTTATCACGTTTTTCAACCTGTGTATAATGTGGAATAACTTATCCACAATATGTGGGCAACTTTTATTTTTCGATTGAAAAAAGAAATCTTTTGTTATACACTAAATATAGTGCCGTACTATGCACATTTATAAAAATATGATTTAGAAAGGGATTTATGTTATCCATGAAAAACGAAATTGAGAAAATTTGGGATGATGTATTAGTCAAGCTTGAGCAAGAGCATGACGTTTCCAGTGCTGCAATTAATGCCTGGATTAAACCATTACATATTAAAGATGTCCAGTCCAATAAGATAATTCTTTCTCTGGATGCTAAATATGATGAGCGGGGTATTCAATTTATTAAGAAAAAAATGTACGATTTTTATATTTCCCTTGCTATTTCCGATCTTACCGGCAAGAAATACGATATAGAGGTTGAGCTAGAAAAAGATGGAGAAAAACCAAAACAAACTCCTGCTGCTACACCTGAACATGACAATAATAACTTAAATCCCCGTTATACTTTTGATACATTCGTAATCGGTGACAATAACCGCATGGCACATGCTGCCAGTATTGCTGTTGCGGAAGCTCCAGCGGAAGCCTATAATCCGCTGTTTTTATATGGAGGTGCAGGTCTTGGAAAGACTCATTTAATGCACTCCATCGCACATTATATCATTGAACATAATAGTTCTTTGAATGTTTTATATGTAACAAGTGAAGATTTTACAAATGAAGTTATCAATTCAATTCAGCACAAAAAACAGGAAGAGTTGCGCAGTAAATACCGTAATATCGATGTTTTATTAGTCGATGATATTCAGTTCGTTATTGGTAAAGAAAGTACACAGCAGGAATTTTTCCATACCTTTAATGCACTTTATAACTCTAAAAAACAAATTATTCTTTCCTCTGATAAACCTCCAAAAGAGCTGGATGTATTAGAAGAAAGACTCCGGAGCCGTTTCAGCTGGGGACTTCCAGTTGATATCCAACCTCCAAACTATGAAACAAAGGTTGCAATCCTCAGAAAACGTGCAGAATTAGACAATATTTATATTGATGATGAAATTTTTGATTACATTGCAACACACATTAAGTCTAATATTCGTGACCTCGAAGGTGCATTAAACAAAATTAAGGTTTATTCCAAATTAAATAAAAAACCAATTGACCTTGAATTATCCAAAATTGCTCTTCAAGATCTAATCGATAATAAAACAAAACAGGCTATTACACCTGAATTGATCATGCAGACAGTTGCTGAACATTTTAATATTCAGACAAGTGATATCATCTCAAAAAAACGCAGTCATGATATTGCTTATCCACGGCAGATCTGTATGTATTTGTGTAAGAAAATGACAGATCAATCACTCGTTAAAATTGGTGAGATCATTGGTAAGAGGGATCACTCTACTGTGATTCATGGTATTGAGAAAATTGAAAAAGATCTTGAAAAAGACCCTGAATTAAGCAAGGTTATTGAAGTTATCACCAAAAAGATGGATTAATTTTTATTTTTTTCACATTTTATCGTTAGTTATCCACATTTTCTGTGGATAAGCTGTGGATATTCTGTGTATTATTGTTTTTGCAATTTTAGGTGATGTTGATAAGTTCACGATTATCCTCTGATTTTCATCAACTTTTGAACATTTTATCAACCCTTATAAAGCTTTATCCTTAGCGGTTTTTTAAGGTTATCCCCATATCCACAGCTACTACGACTATTACTACGACTTTTATTTATTTATTTAACAACAATCTGACACCGAAAGGAGTTATTCACAATTATGAAAATCATATGTACAAAATCTAATTTAGTGCATGCTGTTTCCATTGTTTCAAAAGCAGTATCAAATAATACGACTCTTCCAATTTTGAAATGTATCTTAATTGAGGCAGTTGCAGGAAATATCAGATTAACAGCAAATGATATGGAACTTGGAATTGAAACAACCATTGATGGTCATATTGATGCACCTGGTAAAATTGCAATTGAAGCAAAACTTTTTTCTGAAATTGTACGAAAATTACCAGATAATGATGTAATGATAGAAACTGATGATCAGTATAAAGCAACGATTACTTGTGAAAAAGCATGCTTTCAGATTATGGGACAGGAAGGAGAAGAATTTCCTTCTTTACCAGAGATTGAGAAAAATCAAAGCATCACTTTGTCACAGTTTTCATTAAAAGAAGTAATTCGTCAAACAATTTTTTCAATTTCTGACAATGAAAATACAAAATTAATGACTGGTGAATTATTTGAAGTGAAAGATGACCAATTAAGTGTTGTATCTTTGGATGGTCATCGAATCTCTATTCGACATATTGAACTAAAAGATCATTATGATCCGTTTAAAGTTGTTGTCCCTGGTAAAACTTTACAGGAAATTGTTAAGATCATTTCCGGAGAAATGGACGAAAATGTTTCAATTTATGTAACTTCAAAACATATTTTATTTGAATTTGATAATACAAGAGTTGTTTCAAGATTGCTAGAAGGGGAATATTATAAGATAAGTCAGATGTTATCCAGCGATTATGAAACAAAAATCATAATTAACAAAAAAGAATTTTTAAATTGTATCGACAGAGCGAGTCTTTTGATTCGTGAATCTGATAAAAAACCAATAATTATCAATATTACGGATCATTCATTAAAATTAAATATCAATTCTTTCTTTGGATCAATGGAAGAAGAAATTTTGATCCAAAAAGAAGGAAGAGATCTCTTAATTGGCTTTAATCCTAAGTTTTTAATGGATGTTCTTCGAGTAATCGATGATGAAGAAATCAATATTTATCTTGTAAATCCGAAAGCACCTTGTTATATCAAAGATGATGCCGGAACATATAATTATCTGATTCTTCCGGTTAATTTTAATCATTAGAAAGGATTTTTTAGATGGAAATTAAACTTAAAGATGAATTTATTAAACTTGGTCAGGCATTAAAAGCTGCTGGACTGGTAGATTCTGGAGTTGTAGCAAAAATTGTCATTCAGGATGGAGAAGTTCTTGTAAACGGAGAAGTTGAAACAAGAAGAGGAAAAAAATTATATGGCGGTGAAGTTGTGTCTTTTGATGGACAGGAAATTCGCATTGTAAAATAGTGTGGGAGTAGTATGATTATTAAATCTTTGGAATTAAAAAATTATCGGAATTATGATGAACTTTCCATGAATTTTGCGAGTGGAACCAATTTATTGTATGGAGATAATGCTCAGGGAAAGACTAATATTCTGGAATCTATTTATCTAAGTGCAACAACCAAATCGCATCGAGGAAACAAGGATCGAGAGTTAATAAAGTTTGAAGAAAATGAAGCTCACATAAGAATTCATTTTGAAAAGCAGGGAATCGACCATCAGTTAGATATGCATCTTAAGAAAAATAAAGCAAAAGGTGTGGCAATTGACAAGATTCCGATCAGAAGATCAAGTGATCTACTTGGGCAGATTCCGGTAATTTTGTTTTCTCCAGAAGATTTAAAGATCGTAAAAAGTGGTCCTAGTGAGAGAAGAAAATTTCTGGATATTGAATTGTCGCAGATGGAACGTCTGTATTTGTATCAACTGACAAATTATAATAAGATTTTGATACAGAGAAATAATTTATTAAAACAAATACGTTTTCAGAATAATCTGATAGATACATTAGAAGCATGGGATATTCAACTTGTAAAATATGGTTCGGAAGTTATTAAATATCGTGAAAAATTTATCAAACATTTGGGTAAAGTCTGTCAAAAAATTCACAATAAATTAACTGGTGGAAAAGAACAAATTTTACTGGAATATGATCGCAATGTAGGGTATGATAGTTATTTAACGGAACTTAAAAAAAAGAGACAAAAAGATTTAAAATATTTTACAACGACTGTGGGACCGCATCGTGATGATATTAGTTTTGTTGTAAATGGAATCGATATCAGAAAATATGGTTCACAGGGGCAGCAAAGGACAGCAGCATTATCTTTAAAGCTGGCGCAGATTCAATTGATGCGTGAAGTGATGAAAGAATCACCGATCTTGCTGCTTGACGATGTTTTGTCGGAGCTTGATAGTAATCGTAAGACGTATCTTTTGGAGAGTATTAAAGATACACAGACGATTATTACATGTACGGGCTTAGATGAATTTATTAGTAAACACCTGCCAATTCAACGTATGTTTCAAATAAAAGCAGGAAAAATTGTAAAAGAAAATTAGGAGGAAACTATGGGTACACAAAAAAATGGAGAATATGGAGCTGATCAGATCCAGATTCTGGAAGGGTTAGAAGCTGTGCGTAAAAGACCCGGAATGTACATTGGAAGTACATCAGAAAAAGGACTTCATCATCTGGTATACGAAATTGTAGATAATGCCGTAGATGAATCTCTGGCTGGATTCTGTGATACGATCATCGTAACACTGAACAAAGACGGCTCTGTTACAGTCGAGGATAACGGGCGTGGAATTCCGGTTGGGATCAATAAGAAAAAAGGTGTATCCAGCGTTGAAGTTGTATTTACGATCCTTCATGCAGGAGGTAAGTTCGGCGGTGGAGGATACAAAGTATCTGGAGGACTTCATGGTGTAGGTTCTTCCGTTGTAAATGCTTTATCTGACTGGCTGGAAGTCACAGTCTGCAAAGAAGGACATGTTCATAAACAGCGTTATGAGAGAGGAAAGGTATGCTATCCGCTGAAAGTTCTCGGTGATACAGACAAGACTGGAACAACCGTTACATTTTATCCGGATGCAACGATTTTTGAGACGATTGATTTTGATTACAATACATTGAAGAGACGATTAAGAGAGACAGCTTTCTTAACAAAGAACTTAAAGATCGTTTTAACAGATGACCGTGGGGAAGAACAGGTTTCAGAGACATTCCACTATGAAGGTGGTATCAAGGAATTCGTTGATTACCTGAATAAGGGAAAAGAAGCACTCTATCCAGAAGTTATTTATTGTGAGGGTGAGAAAGACGGAGTGTATGTTGAAGTTGCATTCCAGCATAATGATTCTTACAATGAGACATCCCTAAGTTTCGTAAATAATATTATTACGCCAGAAGGTGGAACACATTTATCAGGGTTTAAGACGGCTTTAACAACTACTTTCAATGATTATGCAAGAAAGAATAACCTTCTGAAAGAGAAAGAAGATAACTTAAGTGGTGAAGATATCCGTGAAGGATTGACTTCAGTTATCAGTATCAAGATCGGGGAACCACAGTTTGAAGGTCAGACAAAACAGAAGTTAGGAAACAGCGAGGCCAGAGGTGCTGTTAACAGCGTTTTATCTGAGCAGCTGAAATATTTCTTAGAGCAGAATCCTCAGGTTGCGAAAGTAATCTGTGAGAAGGCTGTGCTTGCACAGAGAGCAAGAGATGCAGCAAGAAAGGCTCGTGATCTTACAAGAAGAAAGACTGCTCTTGACGGTATGAGTCTTCCAGGAAAACTTGCAGACTGTTCTGACAAGAATCCAGAGAATTGTGAAATCTATATCGTTGAGGGAGATTCTGCGGGTGGTTCAGCAAAGACAGCTCGTTCGCGTGCGACACAGGCAATCCTGCCTCTTCGTGGTAAGATCTTGAACGTTGAGAAGGCAAGACTTGATAAGGTTCTTGTGAACAAAGAGATCCAGGCGATGATCACAGCGTTTGGTACGGGAATTCATGAAGATTTTGATATTGAGAAATTAAGATACCATAAGATCATCATCATGACGGATGCCGATGTCGATGGAGCACATATCGCAACATTGCTTCTGACGTTCATATACCGCTTTATGCCGGAATTGATCAAGCGAGGGTATGTATACCTTGCCCAACCGCCTCTTTACCGTGTAGAGAAGAATAAGAAGTTCTGGTACGCTTACAGTGATGAAGAATTGAACAACATTCTTCAGGAAATCGGACGAGATAACAATAACAAGATTCAGCGTTACAAAGGTCTTGGAGAGATGGATGCAGAGCAGTTATGGGATACAACCATGGATCCTGAGAAGAGAATTTTATTAAGAGTAAACCTTGATGAAGATTCTGCTTCAGAGATCGATCTGACATTTACAACACTGATGGGTGATCAGGTAGAGCCAAGACGAGAATTTATCGAAGCAAACGCAAAATATGTGCAGAATCTTGATATTTAGGAAGGGAGAAACAAATGGACGAGAATACAATTTTTGATAAAGTTCATGACATTGATCTGAAAAAAACAATGGAGAATTCATATATTGACTATGCCATGAGCGTTATCGCTTCCAGAGCTCTTCCAGATGTGCGTGACGGTTTGAAACCGGTACAGAGAAGAATTCTTTATGCGATGATCGAATTAAATAACGGACCTGATAAACCACATCGTAAATGTGCCCGTATCGTTGGTGATACCATGGGTAAATATCATCCACATGGTGACAGCTCTATCTATGGGGCGTTAGTTAATATGGCGCAGGAATGGTCTACAAGATATCCATTGGTAGATGGACATGGAAACTTCGGTTCTGTCGATGGTGATGGTGCAGCTGCCATGCGTTATACAGAAGCAAGATTAAGCAAGATTTCCATGGAACTTCTGGCTGATATTAACAAGAATACAGTTGATTTCAGACCAAACTTTGACGAGACAGAGAAAGAACCAGCAGTACTTCCTTCTCGATTTCCAAATCTGTTAGTGAATGGTACACAGGGAATCGCGGTTGGTATGGCAACGAATATTCCACCTCATAACCTTAGAGAAGTGATCAATGCGGTGATCAAGATCATTGATAATCAGGTTGAGGAAGATCGTGAGACAACGATCGAAGAATTATTAGAGATAATTAAAGGACCAGATTTCCCTACAGGTGCGACAATCCTTGGGCGTTCTGGTATCGATCAGGCTTATCGTACAGGTCGTGGAAAGATCAAAGTGCGTGCTGTTACAGATATTGAGGCAATGGCAAATGGAAAGCAGCGTATTATCGTAACAGAGCTTCCATACATGGTAAATAAAGCAAGACTGATCGAGAAGATTGCGGCTTTAGTAAGAGAAAAGAAAGTGGAAGGAATTACAGAGCTTCGTGATGAATCTGACAGAAGTGGTATGCGTATCTGCATCGAACTTCGTCGTGATGCAAATGCGAACGTAATCCTGAATCAGTTATATAAACATACACAGCTTCAGGATACATTTGGTGTGATCATGCTGGCACTTGTTGATGGACAGCCAAAGACAATGAACCTGCACGAGATGCTGGATTATTATCTGGAACACCAGAAAGATGTTGTGACAAGAAGAACACGCTATGAATTAAACAAAGCGGAAGAACGAGCACATATCTTAGAAGGATTACTGATCGCTCAGGATAACATCGATGAAGTGATCAAGATCATTCGTGGAGCAGAGAACATTCAGGCAGCCAAGCTTGAATTGATGGAACGTTTTGGACTTTCAGATGCACAGGCACAGGCAATCGTTGATATGCGTCTGAGAGCACTGAATGGTTTGGAACGTGCTAAACTTGAAAAAGAATACAAAGAATTGATGGAGCGTATCGGTGAATTGAAGGCGATTCTAGCAGACGAAAAGAAATTACTTGGAGTTATCAAAGATGAAATCGCACTGATCCGTGACAAATATGGAGATGAAAGAAGAACACAGATCGGATTTGATGTTGATGACATTTCCATGGAAGATCTGATTCCTAGAGAAAATACTGTAATCACGATGACAAAACTTGGATATATCAAGAGAATGACTGTTGATAATTTCAAGAGTCAGAATCGTGGTGGTAAAGGTATCAAGGGAATGAAGACGATCGATGAAGATTACATCGAAGAACTGTTTATGACAACGACACATCACTACATCATGTTCTTTACCAATACAGGACGTGTATACCGCCTGAAAGCGTATGAGATTCCTGAGAGTGGAAGAACGGCAAGAGGAAGTGCGATCGTTAATCTGCTGCAGTTACAGCCAGGAGAGAAGATCACAGCAGTAATTCCACTGGCAGACTACGAAGAAGGCAAATATCTGTTAATGGCAACAAAATATGGTGTTGTTAAGAAATCTTCTATCATGGAATATGCAAATATCCGTAAGACAGGATTAGCAGCGATCACATTAAAAGATGATGACCAGCTGATCGAAGTTAAATATACAGAAGATGATGAGGATGTATTCCTTGTAACAAAGAATGGACAGTGTATCCGCTTCCATGAAAGCGATGTCAGATGTATCGGACGTACTTCTATGGGTGTTCGTGGAATCAATCTGACAGGTGATGATGAAGTTATTGGAATGCAGCTTGACAGTCAGGGTGAAGCGTTGCTGATCGTATCTGCAAATGGTATGGGTAAACGTACACTGACTTCAGAGTTTACAGCACAGCATCGTGGTGGTAAAGGTATTAAGTGCTACAAGATCACAGAAAAGACAGGTGATGTTGTAGGTGTGAAAGCAGTCAATGACGATAATGAGATCATGATGATCACAACAGAGGGAATCATTATCCGTACAGCAGTAGCCTCCATTTCCATGCTTGGAAGAAATACTTCTGGAGTAAAAGTTATGAATGTTGGTGATAATGTAGAGGTAGCCAGCATTGCGAAAGTCCGTGAAGAGAAACTTGAAGATGAACAGGAAGAAAATACAACAGAAGAATAAAAAATAAAAATCAGGGTGCAGATGAATTGTCTGTACCCTGATTTCGTTATATAATAAAATAATAGATGCTCAAATACTTTTTGGCAGTGATAATACAAAACAAAAATATTTTTGGAGGAAAACATGAGAACGATTCATACAGATGAGATCATCAAGAATATAAAAGAGATGTGTATCGAGGCAAACTTATCTTTGACAGAGGATATGAAATGCCGTTTTAAGAATGCAACAGAAAGCGAAAAGAGTCCGTTAGGAAAACAGATTTTAAATCAATTGCAGGAGAATATGGAAATTGCGGCAGCAGATCAGATTCCAATTTGTCAGGATACAGGAATGGCAATCGTATTTTTAAATATTGGACAGGACGTTCATATTGAGGGTATGGATTTACACGATGCAGTGAATGAGGGAGTTCGTCAGGGATATACAGAAGGATATCTTAGAAAGTCTGTTGTAAAAGATCCTTTAATCCGCGAGAATACAAAAGATAATACACCTGCGATCGTGCATATAGATATTGTTCCAGGGGAGAATCTTGAAATCTTAGTAGCTCCAAAAGGATTCGGAAGTGAAAATATGAGTCGTATCTTTATGTTAAAACCAGCAGACGGAGAAGAAGGTGTGAAGAAATCTGTCATTCAGGCGGTCAAAGATGCGGGTCCCAATGCTTGTCCACCAATGGTTGTAGGAGTTGGACTTGGAGGAAGTTTTGAAAAAGCAGCATTTCTTGCAAAGAAAGCTTTGACAAGGAATTTAGATACACCTTCTGATAAACCTCATATTGCGAAATTAGAGAAAGAATTGTTAGAAGAGATCAATCAGCTGGGAATCGGTCCTGGGGGGCTTGGAGGTTCTACAACTGCGTTAGGACTTAATATTGAGACTTACCCTACACATATTGCGGGAATGCCATTAGCAGTGAATATTTGTTGTCATGTAAATCGTCATGCACATAGAGTACTGTAAAGAATTCGATATTATTTTGGATGAGTATTTAAAAATACAAGGAGTAGAAGATTATGGAGAAACATTTAAATGTTCCAGCGAAAACAGAAGAGCTTTCAGAACTTAAATCAGGAGATTATGTATATTTGACAGGAACAATCTATACAGCCAGAGATGCGGCACATAAAAGAATGTATGAAACTTTACTAGATGGAAAAGAATTACCAGTAGATGTTTCCGGACAATTTATTTATTATCTTGGGCCAACGCCAGCGAGAGAAGGACAGGTCATTGGATCAGCAGGACCAACAACGAGCAGCAGAATGGATAAGTATACACCAATGATGCTTAATCAGGGATTAAAAGGAATGATAGGTAAAGGAAAGCGTTCACCAGAAGTTATTGAATCTATTAAAAAGAATGGTGCAGTATATTTTGCGGCTGTAGGAGGGGCCGGAGCTTTGCTTTCAAAATGTATCAAAGAAGCGGAAGTGATTGCGTATGATGATCTTGGAACAGAAGCTATCCGCAAATTAAGAGTTGAAAACTTCCCAGTTATCGTTGTGATTGACAGTAATGGAAACAATTTATATGAGACCGCAGTAGAAAATTTTAAAAAATTAAAATAATCAATAAAAATCTATTGACAAAAGTCAAATCCTTTGGTAAGATATTCAAGCGTCATGTGAATGACGAATGCAATTAAATATTTTAATATTTAAGCATTTGCAGAAGTACTCAAGTGGCTGAAGAGGTGCCCCTGCTAAGGGTATAGACCGTTTACGCGGTGCGAGGGTTCAAATCCCTCCTTCTGCGTTATTAAATCTTCCAAATTGGAAGATTTAATTTTTTGACAAAAGATATTGACATGAATGTTGAAATGTGATATCTTATAGAAGTTGCACTGCTTATGGCAGAGTGAAGAATATCGTTTGTGGAATGACGGAAAGAAATGTTTGTTTACTCAGAATATTGGACGGAGAGCGATCACAACATTCTGAAAAAATAAATAAAAAGTTCTTGACAGAATAAAAATAAAATGATATGATATAAAAGTTGCCGCAGTTCTTATAAAGAACGGGCCAACAAAATAAATTAAAAAAGTTCTTGACAAACTAAGAACTAAGTGATATAATGATAAAGCTTCTTATACGAAGCGGATCACAAAAAGATCTTTGACAACTGAACAATAAGACAACCTTGAAAAT